>CASEML010000045.1 GCA_949289145.1 uncultured Eubacteriales bacterium
TATGAGGCAATGGCGGAACTGGAGCAGAAATTCCATGACGCATGGCAGGAAGAGGAAGACCTGTATGACGCAATAGAAAGAATAACCTGCGGATTGTTTGAAGAAGGAAAAAGCATCCGTGCCATAGCAGAGAACGCCCTGGCAAGTCTGCAGGGAACCTTCCATGATGGGGCATATCACCCGGATATGAATGCGAGATGGCGTGCTGATATTTATGACATATATTTCAACCGCGTATTTACCGTATCGGAGAATGGGGAACTGAAAATGGATATGAAAAAAGTGGAGGAGATGTTAAAGAAAGATGCCGGTGAGATTACAGCGGAAGAATATGATGTGATTGCACTGGCGTATCTGCTGGCGGATATAGAGGAGCTGCCGGTATTTATGCAGTCCATGTTAGGGGAAAGAACCGATTATAATACCTCATGGTATACCTCGGGAATGAATTATAAATTTTATTCCGAATGGGGTGTGGACGGGGAAAAAGTAAACCAGATAAAAACACGGCTGGGAGCGTATGCAGAAGCGGAATTGAAAGTGATGCAGGAGTTCAGAACAAAAGGAGACAATGATGCTGCAAGGGATATGGCCATACAAAGGGGAGATATTCTGCAGCGTATTACTTTATTGGATGTGATATCCGTGACAGGTGTATTTGGCGGAGAATACGAAGCAGAGAAACCAAAGATAACCATTACGCAGGGAGAAAACGGAGAACTTGTGCTGGAATTCTGCGAAGGAAAGATAACGAATGGAAGTAAGCCGGAAGGTTCTACGTTAAGGGATTCTTCCATTGTAATCAGCGATACGGTGATTGGGGAAAACATAAAATATGTACAGAGTAATTATACAGAGTATGTACTTTCCAGTCATTTCGGCGGGTATTCCCTGGGAGAGGATATGGGGAAATTTGTGGTAAATAAAGCAAAAGGAAAGGTAAAAATAAATCCGCAGTTTGTGAGGAATCTGTCTAACAGGATAGGGCAGATACCGGGAAAAGAAAGGTTAGGAGAAGTAATCGGTTACATTCCGGTAGTGGGCGATGCTGTGAAGTTTGGAATGGACACAGTTAAAAAGAAAGAAGAGGCGGAGCAGAATGTAAAGTTTATTGAAGGAGAAATGGAAAATATTAACGTAGCAATGCTGTATAGCGGTTTTGACTGCTGTGTCAATTTCGTGGATTATAATACGGCAGAGAACAACAGCCATGAATTCTGCCCGTATAAAGGAGAGCAGACCGATTCCAAAATAGCTCAGTTTAACAATAGGGAAGAACTGGTAGAAGCTTTTTCAAGAGAGTTAACTGAAGAAATAATGTTAGGGAATCCGGAAGAGGTAGTGGAGTTTTGGCAGAATATACAAAGTGATGAAGATTTGAGAATTATAATTGATGAAATACCTGCAAATAAGCGATAAAATAAAAGGAGAGATAAAAAATATGAAAAAAAAAACTAGTATCATTTGTATAATGGTGTTTATAGCAGTTATAGCACTTACAATAATAGTAGTGATAGATAATTTCCGTAGAATTGATTTTGAAGATGAAACAATGGCAGAAATGATGGCAAAGACTGTGGGAGTGGAGAAAGCTAATAAGTTACGTGTAGATGATTTAGAAAA
>CASEML010000046.1 GCA_949289145.1 uncultured Eubacteriales bacterium
TCTGTGTTAAATTCATTATTGAAAACCTCCAGTATTGTTAAAGTGTTTTTTCATCCGCCAAGATGAACACCTTAATTGTACTTCGAGGTTTTCTTTTATTCAATTGGCATTATTTCTGAATTACAGGAATGCTCCTTATTTAACAATAATCTGACACATTTTCATTGCTTCTAAAGCATTGTTATGACTTTTCGGTGTTACACCTGCACAACACTGTGAATCTACGGCAATTTCTACTTCCGGCATATATGCCTTGACAAGCATGGCATTGGAAATAACACAAATATCTGTACACACTCCAATAAAGGTAACCCGTTCTATTCCCTCTTTTTCGTTCATCTGCTTTAAATACCGGGCAAGTTCCACAGAACCAAAGGTATTTTTATCAAATATTCTTGCCTTTTCCGGCTTTACCGCTGCCACACTTTCCTGCAACTGCCATCCGCTGCTTCCTTTTTTGCAATGTGGAACCGGCAGGTATTTTCCCTCCTGGGTATTCATATAATTATCATCATGAGTATCTCTTGTAAAAACCACTTCCCCATCAAAAGCAGTAATCTTTTCAACTACATTATCCAGAATTTTCACTGCTTCCTCTGTTCCAAGAACTCCATCAACAAAGTCCTTTTGCATGTCTACCACAACCAAAACCTTTTTCATAGCACAATCTCCTCTCTTTCTATCATCTGCTTTTTCAAGCTACTCTTTCTCACATAAACCTTACTTGGCCTATGGGCTCCTTCTTTCCTAAGCTTGCCGGTATCTGCCACCATATCCTGTATACTTTTTCTAAAATTTGCTTTATATAATTCCTTTCCCAATAAAATTTCATATACTTTCTGTAGCTGAGGCAAGGTAAATTCCTCTGGCAGAATATGAAATGCGATATCCGTATACGCTGTTTTATTGCGAATACGTTCTCGCCCATATGCAATGATTTCCTTATGGTCAAAAGATAACTGACTTTCCGGCGCAAGCAGTTGATCCACTTCCGCAAAAAACACCTCTGTAACTCGCTTTCCTGATTTCTCTGTGAGCTTTTCTCTTGGAATCAAAGCCATATAGGAAACGGAAATAACCCGCCCTCTGGGATCTCGTCTGCAATCGTCCCCCCATGTGTACAGCTGCTCTAAATATATAGGCTCTGTGATTCCTGTTTCTTCCTCAAGACACCTTCTGGCTGCATGTGCCAAAGTTTCCTCCTGCGCCACTGCCACTCCCGGCAATGCCAGCAGACCTTGAAAAGGTTCCTGCTCTCTTCGCACCATCAAAATCTTTAACCTGTCATCTTCTATGGTAAATAAAAGAAAATCCACTGCAACCGCTATCTTATCGTGACCTGACTTATCCATTTATATCTCCTTTCTTTCTAGTTAGTAGTATCTTCATACTTAATATTAGTATATTTTTGCTACTAAGTCAAGCATTTTTTTCTGCTACATATATTGTAATTTCCACTTTTTTTCTTCGAAATAATGTCGTATAATGTGTTGGAATCAAAAAAGACAAGGATAATAAAAAGGACTGTAAACCTATGACAAATGAAATGCAGAAAAAAGGATACTTAGAAAGTGAATTCAAATTGTTTCATTTAGTAGATGACAAATTACGTATTTTTGAATATCATTATCATGATTTTTATAAACTGCTGATTCCCTTAAGGGGAAATGTAAGTTATTTTATTGAGGGCAAGGAATATGTTTTGAAACCTTATGACACACTTTTGCTCAGCCCCGGAGAACTGCACAAACCTATCATCTTAGATAACTCTCCTTACGAGAGAATAATTTTCTATATATCTGCAGAATATTTTTCCGGAACAATGGATGGTGTTTACAATTTAAACCAGTGTTTTGTGCAGGCACAAGAGAAACAGTCAAACCTGATACGCCAAAAATCTCCTTCACCAAAACTTCAATCCATTGTACAAGAATTGCTGCTTTCCTTAAGTGAAGAAGATTTTTCACAAACTTTGTTTCAGAAAATAAAAATTACGGAATACCTGATCTGGCTGAACCGTATTTTGTTAAAAGATACCAAGACCTTCACCTCTGCCGCCACTGCAAATCCTACCGTTTTAAAGATAATTTCTTTTATTAATGAGCATATTGCAGAGGATTTGTCCATAGAAATAATTGCTGCCGCACTTTTCCTGCATCCTTCCTATATCATGCATTTATTTAAAGCCGAAACTAATTATACCATTGGAAAATACATTACGGAAAAACGCTTGTATTTATGCAATCACTATATCAGAGAAGGTTTGTCCGTTACAGAAGCATGCTTCCGAAGCGGTTTTAACAGTTATGGTGCTTTTTACCATGCTTACAGGAAACGCTATGGGAAATCTCCAAAGAAGGTGGTGTAATCAATATTATAGAAAAAAAATTACACCACACGCTCCTTCCTTGCCATAATAAAATATGTTGATATAAAATTGCTTTACCACAGTTTATGATAAATGCCTATCATATCTGCTTTTGTTACTTCTTTTCTAGTATTTCCCGGGCTGCCGCTTCATCTGAAGTTTCGCTTCCCGCCACACCAATTTCTCTTGCAATATCAGCAAACCTGTCATAGCAGCCGTCTACAGCAAAACTCAAACATTCTTTTATCAGCATTGCATTGGATATTCCATGGGCCACATGAAATAATGCACCAATAGGACGGCTCATTCCATGTACAATGGTAACGGAGGAATTATTAATGCAAACACCTGCTTCAAAGGCTGCCATAGACATTTCTTCTCTTGCTTTCCTATTTTCTCCGTCTTTATATGCCTTCGGAAGATATTTGAAAATCCTTTTTATAGCAGAAATTGCATACATATCTGTCAATGAATTTGCTTTTTTAGAGGTATAAGCTTCCACTGCATGAGTTAAAGCATCCCTACCTGTAGCTGCAGTCACACTTTGAGGTGCAGAAATAGTAAATTCATAATCAATGACTGCAAGTTTTGGAAAAAGCTGCTCTCCCTTTAACAGCATTTTTATATCATTTTTTGTATCTGTAATTATTGTAACTTTTGTAGTCTCTGAACCGGTCCCTGCTGTTGTTGGTATTAATACCAACGGCGGAAATTCTCCTGCGATTTCTTCTCCGCTATAGTCTGCAATATTTCCCTCCAACACAGTCATTGCCATAATTGCTTTTGCAGAGTCTAAAGGACTTCCGCCGCCAATACCGATACAAAAGTCACACGCTGCTTTTCGGTAGCTTTGCACACCTTGCTCTATCATTTCATCTGTGGGTTCTCCTAAAATATCATGAAACACTTCATATGCTATATTCCATGCTTCTAATTTGTCCGTCAGCTTTTTTTAAATTCCCGATTTTGTTATAACCTTACCAGTAACAATAAATGCTTTTTTTCCAAATCCTTTTATTACTGCTTCGCATTGGTCTAATGCATTGCTGCCAAATACACATCTTTCCGGTACTGTAAAATGATATGCCATTTTCATCTTCCCTTCTATATTTACGGATTTATAGGAACTCGTTATCCACAACAGCAAGAACTCTTAGGAAATGTAAAAGCAAGTCTTTTTGTAACAGTAGAACCGATTTTTAGTGCATTGATGGCATTTTTCTTTTTAGACGTTACTTTTACCAAGCTCGATATTGTTGGTTTTATATGTATCATTAGTGCCATCTGGCTTGCTGCCTTTAAGACACTAAGAAAAGAAACCACCGAAAAATATCAATAAGAAATGAGACTTTTTTACTGCCTTTTGAGCCGAAAGGTACTCAGCTTTACGGCTCCGGGCAGCAACTATACAGCTGCCAATTTTTCAAAATAGAATACATTTTCATATCTAAAACCTTTTCGTTCTTTACTGCATTGCATCGAAGCGTACCTTCATATTGAAATCCCGCTTTTTCAAGTACACGGCAAGAGCCAATGTTGTAAGCAAAAGGCTCTGCATATATGCGGATAATATCGGTGTCATTTTCCTCAGCAGAAAGCAATGGCAGAAATATATTCCTTCCCATCCTGCTCGGTGTAAGGGTACGGCAAACCGTCCCTCAAATTGTCTTGAACTTTTTTATTTGATGTGGCAAACATTAAATCTTTTGCATCATCTATTCTCCACTTTCTGATTTAACATATCATAATCTTTTCCTGCACCGAAGCTGACTTATTATTTACTCAACCCTTTTCATTGATTTCTTTATTTTCAAGCTCTTCAAGTATGCCTTTTGTTCTGCGGAGATCCGGTAACTCTCCACTGCCTTCTGAATCGCCTTGTTATGCGTCCATATATCCAAACGATTCTGTTCTATGTATGGCAGCGCAGCCGCAGGCTGTTTTGCCAATGCGGTTGCAAAATACCATGCAATCATCATATTTACATAGTATTCCTCTGACCGGATTGCTGCCACCCACTCTATATACTCTTTCTGAAAATCCTCATCCAGATAATGTGTCATTAACATCTCAATCCCATAACGTATCGTATAAGTTTGTTCTGATGCAAGCCAGATTTTTATCTCTTCCAACAACTCTGTACGGTGCTTTTTAAATACTTTCGGTGACATTAAATCACAAGTGGCCCAATTATCTACATAAGGCAGAAATTTATTGACGGCTTCTATACATTCTGTATAATCTTTTATTGTTTCTATTAAACATCCATGAAGATTATTTTCATCATAATAAAAATGGGGCAGCATGTAAATGTATTTCATGTATTCCGACTCTTTTGCCAGTTCTTTCGCGAGCTTTCGCAATACTGGTGTTCGCACTCCGATGATGGTATCTGGATTTACGGTAGGCATCAACCTGCTGTGAAATTCTTTGTATTCTTTATCCTGCAATGCAAATAATCTATTTTTAATATCCTTTTCTATGTCCATTATGTTTTCCTCACTTGTCAATCTTTTTCTTTTAAAGATTATATCATACTTTTTTGACACTATAAGATAGAAATAGAAGTTAGCCTTTGCTAACTTCTATCCTAAATATTCCTCCCACTCTTTTTCCTTCATACCTATTAACACGGTATTCTCTGTCACTAAAATTGGACGCTTTACCAGCATACCATCATAAGCTAAAAGCTTCAGTTGCTCTTCTTCTGACATATCTGGTAATTTATTTTTCAAATCCATCTCCCGATACAGCATGCCGCTGGTATTAAAAAAGCGTTTTAAAGGAAGACCGCTCATCTTCTGCCATTTCTTCAATTCTTCTGCCGTTGGATTCTGCTCCTTGATATCACGGTCAATATAAGTAATATTATGTTCTTCTAACCACTTCTTACCACGCTTGCAGGTTGTACATTTTGGGTATTCTACTAAGGTTATATTCATGGTTTTTCCTCCTGTTTTATATTAGACCGCCTACTCTTGCTGCAGCCCAAACACTTCATTATACACTTCAAAAAACGTCATATTAGTAATATTTTTATCATCGGTAAATGTAATCTGTTCCCATAATTTATCATTGAATTGAGAAGCCTGTCGATTAACAAATTCGTTATACACATCGTCAAAAGCTTTTGTTTTTCTCTGTTCCACAATAGCTGCTTTATTGGCATCCGTTTCTGCCCGGTCAAAGTTGCTGATGCATTTTATGATTACATACCCATATGAGGTTTCTATAATGTCACTGATCTGATCTGTTTCCAAATTAAAGGCTGCCTCCTCCAAAGGCTTTTCCTTTTCCCCTTTTCCAAAGGTAAATTCAATCACTTCGTCCTCACTGTTTTTTTCTGCAATATCCCTAAAATCTGCTCCCTTTGCCTGTACCTGTTTCAAAACCTCCTGTGCCTTTTTATACTGCTCACTCTTTTTACCCTCTGCAGACTCCCCGCCAAAAGCAAACAAAATCTGCTGTACTGTAATCTTTCTTGCTTCATCATCACTAACTTCGGTATCCACATCCTTGGTAATTTCTTGATACACCTTATTTGCCAGCGCATATTCCCTGTATAAGGTTGCTACTGCGTCCTCTGTAATTCCCATATAAGAAATTTCACTGCCATTTAAGGAAGAAAAATATTTTTTTGCAGCCTCTGCAACCTTTTTTTCCTCCTGCTCATCCAGTGTAATTTTATATTCCTCTGCCAACAATGTCATAGTCTTAATTTGTGCGATCTGTCCAAGAATCGTTTCTTTTAAGTAAGATTCCAAAGTAACACCTCCGAAATCCCGCTCCCACATGTCCACTCCAAGAATATTTTCATACTGCTTTTGTGCAGTAGTCAGATACACCTTCAATTCCGGCAACGTACAGACATTATCGCCAATGCGAAAGACTTCTGTATCAGACAGTCTTCCCATAAAAATTGTAGAATTTGTGCCATTACATGATGTCAGATATGTAAGGCTAAGACCAACACAAAGTAATAATGCTGCTGCTTTTTTAATTTTCTTCATCTATCTATATACTCCCATTTTTCTCTTTAACTATTATCCTATTCACTCCATCACCGGCACGAATATGCTTTGCACATTTTCTATTGCCGCAAACTATATGGAAGAATTTTACAATCGTATAAATTATAGCAAAAATAGTATATAATAGCAATTAGAATTTGCATTAACATCTTTGTATCACCTGATCATTCAATGTAATTTTGTCTCCGCACCGTGTATTAGCAACCTCAACTCAAATAAGCGAAAACAATATTTGCAGCAATTTCCCTCGCTTTTGTGCTGGACACATCTTTATCATCTGTTTCACCCAAATATACACAAAAATAAACCCTTTTTTCAGGAGTATCTGCAAAACCTGTAAACCATGCATCAACGACAACACCATAACTCATACCCATTCCTGTTTTTCCATAAATCAAAATATTTGACTCACCTAACTCGGATAGCAACATAACCTCTTCTAATTGGCTTCGTGTTGCTTCTAAGTAATTAGTATTATCGCCGAAAATGCGTTCCATAACTTCTACCTGTTCTTTTGGCGAGATCAACAATGATGATTCAATCCAGAAACCAGTTAAAGCCGGATTGCTATTATTTGTATTTAATTCTCCATTCCAATCAGAAATATCGCAATTACCATATTGAAGTTTATTTAACTCATCCTGCATCATATCTTTTCCAATTTCATCAATAACCTGGCGAAAATACCAGACGCAAGAGGTGCGAAATGCATCAGAAAAATCAATATTCCTATTCCAATTCTCGTTCCAGAATATTTCTCTGCTCCAGATGCGCGTAGAATTATCAGGTTCAATTATTCCATTTTCCAAAGCAATCAAAGAAGAAATTATTTTAAAGGTAGAGCATGGTGAACGCCGAGTAAGAGCTAATTCCTGATTATATAATTGATAGCAGTTTTCAGCAGGATCATAGACAACAGCAGCACCATTAATTTCTCCAAAATAATTTGACCAATCCACTTCTGTAATAACTTCTTCCTGAATTTCGTCTGTTGCTGTCCCAGTTTGCTCTATTCCTTCTATAGATGTTTCTTTTGTTGGGATTATCTCTTCCGGTGCCTGCACTTCCACCGGCTGATTATCAGTCAGGGTATCGCTGTCTCTTGTACAACCCGTCAAAGTTAAAACTGAAAGTAATAAAACATAATAACAAATTTTTATAGATATATCTATTTTTCTCATACTCTTCCCCACTACAATTTCCGATTTGTAACTCTGATTATATCATAAAATCCATCGCTTTCCTATACTGATTCCACTTTTGCTTTCTTGCACTACAAGGTAAAGCGCTCTGTCAAAACACACCAAAGTGTTGCCAAAACGCTTGATCAGTACATTATCCAATAATCCGGCTTCCCGTATTTGTTTTTTCCACCACCAGCTGGTGGTCTATTTTTTCTTTCAACTCATTTACATGGGAAATGATTCCGATGGTATATTGTTGTTTTGCCAGCTTTGTCAGCACTTCTACTGCCTGCTCTATGGATTCCTCATCTAAGGAGCCGAAACCTTCGTCCACAAACATGGTCTCCACCACAATACCACCGGAAAATGCCTGTATCATATCTGACATACCAAGGGCAAGAGCAAGAGATGCTTTAAATGATTCGCCTCCGGATAACGTCTGGACACTTCTGTTTTTTCCAGTGTAGGCATCAAACACTTCCATTAACAGGCTGTCCCTGCTTCTGGCATCCTCTGCCCTGTCCACACGTTTCAACAGATACCTTCCACCGCTCATATGGCTTAGCCTCTGGTTGGCTGCATTGAGGATCTCATCAAAATAATTTGACAATACGTATTGTTCAAACACAAGGTTTCTGCTGTTTCGTCCTCTGGTAATCTGCTCCATTCGGCTGACCTTTCCGTATTCTGTCCTGATTGCTTCCATCTCCTGCTGCTTTTCCCTGAAATCCTTCCAAAATCGTTTATTGTTGTCGTACTGCTGCTGCAAGTCTCCCAGTTTTTTCCTAAGTCCTTTTTCTTCTGCTTCCGCCGCCTGTAATTTTTCCTGAATTTCCTGATAATCCAGTGTTTTTTTACCCTTCAGTTCTTTCTCACAGTTTTCTCTCCGCTCCTGATATAACAGTTTTTCTTCATCATACTGCTTTATCTGCATTCTGTACTGCTCCTTTTTGTCACAGAATTTTTTAACACTTTGGAATTCTTCTTCGCTGGCAAAGCCACTGTCTTTTAAGTTCTTACAGTATTCCTGATAACAGTTTTCTTTCTTTTCTTTTTGCTCCTGCAGTTCTTTTTCCTGCACCCCTTTTATACTAATCACATGATTGTACTTGGTCTGAGCATTCTGGAAGTTCTCTTCTGTATCTGCCACTTTCTTTATTAAATTTTCTTTCTCACTGCTCTTTTGCTGAAATACCTGACCTAATTGGTCGTTAGCTATATCTAACTGAATTTCTTCCAGCTTTTCTTGTATCATGTCCCTTTTGGATTTTGCGGCTGCTGCCCGTCCATGAGCTTGGTTTTCTTCTTTTGCCCGCTGTTCGTAAGATGTCTTTAGCTTGTCGATATAAGATTTCTCTGGAATCTCACTGCTTAGAGTAGCTTTCTTTGGATGATGTGTAGAACCACATACCGGACATGCAACTCCTTCTGTTAAATCTTTTGCCAACAGCCCCGCCGTGGCCAGCTTATAAGCTTCCTCTGCTTTTTCATACGCTTCCTTTGCCTGCTGCATCTTTTTCTGTTTTTCTAGAAAATTCTGCTGTTCCTTTTTTAGTTCTCTGTCTACCGATTCAAATTTTTTCACCCATTCCTGCTTTTCTTTCAGCCGCAGCAGCAATTCCTCCAGTTGCTCTATGATTTCTTTCTGTGCCTGTGCCTGCTCAAACAATGTCTTCCAGTGCTGTAACTGCTCTTTTGACTGAATCTCATCTTCCAAAAGTTTCTTCCACTCATCCTCCCGACGTCTATACTCTTTTTCACTTGTCAAATACTCTGCTTCTTTTAGGAAAACGCTTTCAGCCCGTTCTGCGGTCTTCAAATCATCTTTCCACAGTTCATATGCTCTCTGTTTTTCCCCTAATTTTTCCAGTTTTTCTTTTGCCTGCTCTAACCGTTGTCTCAAATCTTCCAGCCGCTTTCCTTCTTCCTTTTCCCCGTACAGCTTTTTTGCCTTCCGTGATGCCTTTTCCCATTGTTTTTTCGCTTCTTCCCTGTCTGCCTTTATTTCCTGCAAATGCTGTTGTAAATACTTGTCAATGGCCTCCATATTAGGATTTTCCTGCTTCACTAATTCAATCCATTCTTCTTCCCGACACAAAATATGTGCCAGAATTTCCTCTGTTCTCGCCTGATTATCTTTCACCTTGCCATATAATGATCTACTTCGCTCTGAAAGTACATTTTGCAGATTTTCACAGATTTCTGTATGAAACAGATTGCGGAAAATTTTTGTCCGTTCACTTCCACTGGAAGTTAAAAGCTTTTGGAATTCTCCCTGAGCTAACATACTGATCTGGGTAAACTGCTTATAATTTAATGCTAATATCTTCTCTATCTTTCCGGTAACCTCTTTGCTTCCCTCTGCCAAAACTTCATCACAGCTCCTTAAAACCGCCTTTTCCTTTACCGCCACAAATCCGCTTCCCCGTTTCTTGGGACGATTATATTTTGGATTACGCTCTATCTCATATTGCTTTCCCCGGTGAGTAAAGGAAAAATTTACATAAGTTTCCACTTCTTCTCTGGCAAAATCACTTCTTACACTGTCCTTTTCCCGAATACTTCCACTGACTTCACCAAACATTGCAAAGGTCATTGCGTCAAAAATAGTAGTTTTTCCTGCCCCGGTAGGTCCACAAATCAGGAACACTCCCCGTTCTGTTAACCTTCTAAAATCAATAGTTTCTTTCTCTTTGTAAGGTCCCCAAGCACTGATGGTCAAACTTACCGGTTTCATATCTTTCCTCCCTTCCTTTATTATATCTTTTCTATCATCTCTTGCATCAGCTCCAAATATTCCCCTTGCAAAGGTTCTTCCTCCACCAGTTCATAAAAATCCTGATAATTTTCCAACAGACTCTTTTCCCGTTTGGCTGCCACCTGTTCTTTTTCTTCCAAAGTCTGTTTCTGATAACGCTCCATAACAATCTGCATCGCATTAGGATAGACACTGCGCAGTAAGTCCATAGGCTGGACTAAGGCATCTTTATCCGTCAAAACGGCACAAATATAATCATCAAAAGGCGCTAAACCTACTACTTCATTTTTTATCAGCTCTTTTAACTCTCCCTTGATGATTCGCATGTCGTGCAAGGGCTTTAATAAAAATTTTTCTATGGTAATATTTCCTTTTTCTTTCAATTCCACAATTTTTACACTTTTTTTCTGATTTACCTCTGAAAAAGAATACTTTAAAGGAGAACCGGAATAAGTTACTTGCCGTCGCCCCATATAACTCTCACCATGAATATGTCCCAATGCTACATAATCGTAATCATCAAACAACGAACTTTCTATGGCATCCAACCCTCCTACACCTTCTTCCTGTTCCTCTGCCCTTTCTCCTCCATGAAGCACAAAATAATGAGCAAGCATGACGTTTCTTTTTTCCTTATTCAAAGTTTCTCTCTCTCTTTTTAAAATCTGCTCTGCCATATCCTGTACTGAATTTACCCGTTGTTCTAAAAACTGTCCTGCCATTGCGGTCTTAAAAAAGGGAAAAAAATGAAATATCACTTCTCCAAACGTATCCGTAAGCACAACCTTTTTTAATCTTCCCTGATAAGATCCACTGATAAAAAGTCCCTGCTTGTCTAAAATATGTTCCGCAAAACTTAACCGCTCCGGCGAGTCATGATTTCCCGAAATCATCATTACTTGTATATTTTCTTCTAACAGCTGGTTCAAAAACTGATCCAGTACTTCCACTGCTTCCACAGAGGGAATCGCCCGGTCATAGATATCTCCTGCCAAAAGCACCACATCCACAGCCTGTTCTTTGGCAATTTCTACAATCTGTCCTAATACATATTTCTGATCTTCCAGCATAGAAAATTCATTTACAATTTTTCCAATATGCAAATCTGCCGTATGTAATAATTTCACTGCACATTACTCCTTATTTTTATGAAATATTTATAAACTCCCATAATTTACTTCCCTTTTGTCAAAAATAATATTAAAATATTCACATAAACTAAATCAATGGAAGGGGAATGATTATGTCAAAAAAATTTAAAAAATTCATGCTTTTTACTGCTGCTGCCGCAGCCGTTGGTTCTGCCTTAATCTATATGGATAAAAAAAGAAAAGCAGAAGAAGAACCTTTATTTGAAGATGAGGATACTTGCAGCTCCGCTCCCGATGTTGAATCTGCTTCTGCTCCATCAACCACAACTAAGACTTCCAGAACCTACATCAATCTTGTTTAACAATTAATAAAAAGGAGTGTTTCTTTTCAATCTTGCAAAGAAACACTCCTTTTATGTATGATATATCCTTTATAAAAACACTCTTACAGTGTCAATATTATTCACAACAAAATATGCACAATATTCTTCTGGTTTTACATAAGCAGAAAGTTCTTTGATTTCGCTTTCTTTTCTGCCCATTTCAGCCCAGATTCCTTTGAAACGTTCCAACAATTCTGTTTCTTCCACTTCAATGTGCTGATACTGTAAAATAAATTTTGCAGCAACTTCTTTTGCTTTTGCAGCTGCTGTTTTCTTTGCTGTTGTAGTAGTCTTCTTTGCAGCTGTTGTTTTCCTGGCTGTTGTTGTCTTCCTAGTTGTCGTCTTCTTTTCTGCTGCTGCCTTTGGTGCTTCTTCTTTTTCTTCCGCTTTTACAGGGTCTGCAGCTACTTCTTCCTTTTTTGCAGGTTCTGCCTTGGCAGTCTCAACTTTAGTTGCTGTAACTTTCACTTCTTCTGTTTCTGCTTTTACTGTTTTTGTTGCCATTTTCATACTCCTCCTAATTCTTTCTTGCTGTACTATATATACTTAGTATTATATTTGTGTGTATCCACCACTAAGTAAAATAATACCTTAAAAAGCGCCTTTTTGCAACCCTTTTTTCGATTCTCATACAAATGTACTAGTTTAAACCCACGATTCGGATAATTTTTTACATGCCATTCTAATCTGGTCTTCTTTCAGATTCGCATATCCCAAAATCAATTTTGTATCTTTGATATCTTCTTTCGATATATAGTAATCCGACAAACCATAAACACGAATTCCTTGTTCTTTTGCCAGCGCAATCAGTTCTTCTTCACTTCTGCCGTCTGTAATATTTAACAACATATGCACACCGGCATTTTCCCCTTCAATCTTACACATATCTTTCAAAACCTTTAATTCGTGGATTAAAATATCATGCTTCCCCTTGTATATTGCACGCATTTTATTTAAATGTCTCTCATAATACCCATCTTTGATAAAATCCCGTACAATCATCTGATCCACCCGGGATACGGTAGATGAATAAAATCCGCAGTTTTCATCATAGACAGGAAGCAGTGATTCCGGAAGCACCATATAACTAATACGAATCGCCGGTGCAATAGACTTAGAAAAGGTGCCAAGATAAATTACTTTATCCTTAGTGTCATAGCCCTGCAATGCGGGTATCGGCTTACCCTTGTATCGGAATTCACTGTCATAGTCATCTTCAATAATGTAGCGCTCCTTAGTTTCTGCCGCCCATGCAAGCAGTTCCATACGCCGTTTTAACGGCATTACAATCCCTAAGGGAAACTGATGGGACGGCATCACATACACAACATCTGAATCACTTTCTTTTAAACATTCCGTCCTAAGTCCTGCTTCATCCATCGGTACCATATTAATTGTATGCTCCATATTACGCAAAATATGATATGCCTGCTTATAAGTAGGGCTTTCCATCGCAATTTTTCGTTTGCCCAACATACGACTGACTAAAATCAGAAGGTACTCACTTCCTGCACCCACAATAATCTGGGCTGGGTTGCAGTTAACCCCTCTGGACTGATGAAGATAATTTGCAATGGTACATCTTAGTTCCCATTCTCCTTTGGAGTCTCCCAGTTGAAACAGTTCCTTTTCACCTGCCAACAAAACATTTTTAGACAGCTTCCGCCATGTATTATAGGGGAATCTGTCTAAATCAATTCCAGTAGGTCTAAAATCCACCAGATACTGTTCCTGCTGATTTTTATGTTCCATATTCATGTCTGACTGATCCTGAGCAAAATAATGGAGTCCCTCTATCTTATTAACGAAGTATCCTTTCCATGGAACCGCTTCGATATAACCTTCCGAAACAAGCTGATCGTAAGCTAAATCTACCGTACTTCTGCTAACCTGCAAATGGGCCGAAAGCGCTCTTGTAGAGGGAAGCTTTTCTTCCGGTGGAATATGCCCTCTTTGAATTTCAATTTTAATATACTCATATATCTGCTCATACAAAGGTTGTTTAGAGCCTGCATTTAAATTAATGGTTAGTTCATTCATAACTTTTATGCTTCGTGAGCCTTCTTTTCCTTTATTATAGTTTCTTTTAAATCCTGTGCTCTTTCCTTCAGACGCTTATTTACTGTTCTGGCAGCAATAACGCCGGACAACATACGCATTGCCACATCATACTTTTCGTTTTTCATAGCAAGTACTGCGATCAGATAGTCGATGGTATATTCATCCATACCGCACATTGGATAGGATTCTGTACTCCTTGCATTTGCAAAGCCATCATACGCATTTTTTGTAAATTCTTTTTCCTTTTCCTGAAGCTTTTTGATTTCTTCTGCATCTTTTTCTGGATCTAAGCTTTCAATTTTACCGCGAATTACCCAGGAACTTTTTAGACAGATATATGCCTTTTCACTTGCCTTTCCTTTTTTCACCAGTGCATTGATCAATGCCATCTGATATCTTTCCAGTGCTTCTTCATATGTATAAATGGCCCCCTTATATTCTTTCGGGTGAAATTTTAAAGAAATGTTCTCTCTTATCAGCTTTAGCTGTGGCGGTGTACAACTGTTAAAAAATCTTGGAAGTGCGGCATATCCACAATGAGGGCACATGATAACATCATACTTCGTGCAGTCAATGTTTTCGAATTTCGTCCTCAGATCAATATCCTGTCCGATAGGCTTTGCCTTGCCGGAACGTACCACCTTGGAAGTAAATTCTCGATCGCACTGTGGACATTTATATTTTTTATCCAAAAGCATTTCTGCTTCCAGTTGTTCCGGTGTTTTTACTGCTGCCACAGCTTTTGCACCTTCCTCATTCTTCTTTTCTTCTTCAAACAGATTCGCTTCCTGCAAATCTCCTAACCCAAACTTTCCCAATCCATCAAAAATACTCATCCCAAAATACCTCCTATTTTTTCTCTATTTTAAAGGAACTTTTTAGTGATACAATACGGTTGAACACCAAATGTTCCAGCGTAGAATCTTTTGCATCGATACAAAAATACCCCTGCCTTACAAACTGGAAGCTGTCGTATGCCTTAGCCCCCTCAAAGCTTGGTTCCACATAACATTCCTTTAAAACGGTAAGCGAGTTTGGATTTACATTAATGCTTCCATCCTCGTTGTAAACACCCTTTTCTTCATCTACAATATTTTCATAAAGTCTTACCTCTGCCTTGAGAGCATATGGCGCCGGTACCCAGTGAATGGTTCCCTTTACCTTGCGGCCTGCAAATCCGGTTCCAGATTTTGTTTCAGGATCATAGGTACAGTGTACTTCAATGACTTTTCCGCTTTGGTCCTTTACAAAGCTTTCACATTTCACAAAGTAAGCATGCATCAGTCTTACTTCATTTCCAGGAAACAAACGGAAATACTTTTTCGGCGGCTCTTCCATAAAGTCTTCTCTGTCTATATATAATTCACGACAGAAAGGAACCTTACGGAAACCTAATTCTTCGTTCTCTAAGTTATTGGCTACCTCCAGATATTCTATCTGACCTTCCGGATAATTATCAATTACCAGTTTAATCGGATCTAGGGCTGCCATCATTCTGGGCTTCTTTAATTTTAAATCTTCTCTGATACAGTACTCTAACATTGCATAATCTACAGAACTCTGTGCCTTCGACACACCGCAAAGCTCGATAAAGTTTTGAAGAGCTTCCGGCGTAAAGCCTCTTCTTCTAAGGGCTGCAATAGATACTAGACGCGGATCATCCCAACCATCTACAATACCATCCTCTACCAGCTTCTTAATATATCTCTTACCTGTAACCACATTCGTAAGATATAATTTTGCAAATTCAATCTGCTTTGGCGGATTCTCATATTCTAACTCATTGACTACCCACTCATATAATGGTCTGTGATCTTCAAATTCCAAAGTGCAGATAGAATGTGTAACTCCTTCAATGGCATCTTCTATCGGATGTGCAAAATCATACATGGGATAAATACACCATTTATCTCCTGTATTATGATGAGTCATATGGGCCACACGGTAGATAACCGGATCACGCATATTAATATTTGGTGATGACATATCAATTTTAGCCCGGAGTACCTTTTCACCGTCCTGATATTTACCTTCCTTCATTTCTTCGAAAAGTTTTAAATTTTCTTCCACACTTCTGTTTCTGTACGGACTTTCCTTTCCCGGCTCTTTTAAGGTTCCACGGTATTCCCTGATTTCATCTGGTGTCAGATCACACACAAACGCTTTCCCTTTTTTGATCAGCTTCACAGCTGCTTCATACATCTGTTCAAAATAATCTGATGCAAAGAACAGTCGATCACCCCAGTCAGCACCAAGCCACTGTATATCATTTTTAATAGATTCCACAAACTCCTGCTTTTCTTTTGTGGGATTGGTATCATCAAAACGCATATTAAATTTTCCATGATATTTCTGTGCCAGTCCATAGTTTAAAAGTATAGACTTTGCATGTCCTATATGAAGATAACCGTTTGGTTCCGGCGGAAAACGCGTACAGACAGTTTCATACGTTCCTTCCTCTAAATCTTTTTCAATAATCTGCTCGATAAAATTCTTGGATACAATTTCTTTTCCTGCTTCCACTATCGTTCCTCCTCAAGTCATTCATGCCCTAATATACATAGATAATACCACAAAATTCCCTTTAAGAAAAGTATTGTTTAAAAATTTACCTATATCCCTGCAATTAGTACACCGTCTTTTTTCAGAATACCGTTTGCATATCCATGTTCGAACAATATTTCTCCTGACACCGATACCTTTATATCTTCTTTCGTACAGTTTAACAACACCTGCATTTTATCATTTCCATAGTTATCGATTTTCATAAATTCCACCAGACGATCTTCTTTATACTCTTCTGTAAAATGGAAATTACGGCTTCGAAACAACGGATTTTCTTTTCTTAACTTAATCAACTGTTTCATAATCTGAATCTTGTCATCGTATCTCCCCTCTTCAATTTCTTTCCAAGGCATACACCTTCTACAGTCTGGATCAAAGCCTCCCTCTAAAGCAAGCTCTGTTCCGTAATAAATACAAGTACTTCCTGGCATGGCAAATAACACTGCCATCTGCTGATAAAATTTATCCAGATTTCCTATTTTTGTAATCAGACGAATCGTATCATGAGAATCTAATAAATTAAATAAAGCATCATTGATCTGCTGTGTATACATGGTATAGCAGCGGTTAATGGCATACTCAAACTCATGTTTTCCCTTTCCTTCATCAATCCAGAACTCCGAAATACTTCCTGCCAACGGATAATTCATGACTGCATCAAATTCATCCCCTCGCAGCCATTCGATGGAATCATGCCAGATTTCACCTAAAATATAAAAATCTGGTTTTAAACTTCTCATACGTTCTCTTAAAAGCTTGCAGAATTTATGAGAAATTTCATTGGCCACATCCAGCCGCAGTCCGTCAATGTCATATTCCTTTACCCACATTTCACACACATCCAGTAAATAATCAATCACCTTCTGGTTGTTGGTATTTAGTTTCGGCATAAAATCTGCAAACGCAAAGGAGTAGTATCTTCCCTTCTTCGTATTGTGTTCTTTCATGTTAAAGGGCCATTCCTTCACCATAAACCAGTCAAAATATTCCGATTCCGGTCCCTTTTCCACCACATCCTGCCATGGTTTAAAGTTCCATCCACAATGGTTGAACACGCCGTCTAACATAACACGCATACCCTTTGCATGAGCGTTTTTTACTAGCTCCTGCATTACCTGTTTATCTCCAAAATGAGGATCTATTCTTTTGTAATCTGTGGTATCGTATTTGTGGGTTGTGGATGCTTCATTAATAGGTGTCAAATAAAGTCCGGTAATTCCTAAATCCTGCAGATAATCCAACTTGCTTTCAATGCCTTTTAAATCACCGCCATAAAACTGTTCATTGTTCACTTTTGTATCCGGTCCTGCCCAAGCACAAGTATTTTCCGGATTAATGGAGGGATCACCGTTACAGAATCTTTCGGGAAAAATCTGGTACCATACAGTAGAAGTTACCCAATGGGGTGTTCTTCCAATGTCTGCCGGATTCATCCACGGGAAAGTAAAGCACTGCATGGTTCCTCCATACAACTCTTTATGCTCTTCATCGTAGAAACCGTTTTCTGCATAAAACCAGACTTTGTCTTCTGTGGTGATTAATTCAAAATAATAACGACATCTTTTAAATTCTGGCTTTACGGTAGTGGTCCACCAGATATGATTCTGCAATCTTTTTTTAAATACAATTTCTTCTCTGGTTCCATCCCATGTTTCATTACCGCCTAAAATACCTGCCGCAAAGGGATCACCATAATGTAAAAACACTTGTTTTACGTCATAACCTGTTTTAATATTAATAATCAAGTCGTCTTCATTTAATGGGTAACACATATTGTCTGACATTCTATGATATACTGCTGCAAAGTTCATTTTTATACTCTCCTTTGTTATTTTTTGTCCTCTCACTGTTATCTGTTGCCGATTTCTATTATAGGAACATTATTTGCGATATTCTATAGGTGAAAATGCTCATTTCTAACACTATTCTGCTATCTGTATGTTAATCTAAGCTTTTGCCAGCAGCCCTCTGCTCAAAAATCCTCCTCAATAATCTGAAATTCCAATGCGTCAAAGGATATGTTATCCACAAAATTATCCGCATGAAATCGAGTTTTTGCCACACGTTTAAATTCCTCCACATTGTGATTCAGCCAAATCGGTACACTTAAATCAAATTCATAGCATACTTTCTCTAAAGCTCCGAACACCTTATGAGTTCTTGTATCCTCTGTATCATCTTCAATCACAATATCCTTAACTAATTTGTTTTCCTTCCAAATCTTTGCCCATACTCTAAACATATCCTGTGATTCCTTTCTCTGCTGCAATTATACGATCCAATTGCCTTGAATTATACTATTTCCCCAAGTATAACATTGAATGTTCTTTTTCTCAATGCATTATCCCAATTTTCCACGCATGCGCAACAGGATTCGCTTCTCTAAGCGGCTTACCTGCACCTGACTGATTCCTAATTTTTGTGCTGTTTCCGTCTGGGTTTTATCTTGAAAATATCGAAGAATGATCAGATCTCTCTCTCTCTCCTCCAAATCATCTAGTAATGACCGTAGCACCAGTCGATTGATAGTGTCTTCATTTTCATTTCTCTTATTCGCTAACTTGTCTGCAAGGCAGATTTCACTTTCATCCCCCGAATATACCGAACGGTAAATAGAATCCACCTCCACACATGCCTCCATTGCCATAAGTATTTCTTCTTTATTTAGTCCGGTTGCTTCCTCTACCTCCTCTATGGCAGGTTCCCTGCCTTCTTTGTTTCTTATTTTTTCCTCAGCACTTTTAATCTTGTATGCATTTTCTTTGATAGAACGGCTCATTTTGATCATACCGTCGTCTCTTAAAAAACGCTTAATTTCTCCCATGATCATGGGCACTGCATACGTGGAAAATTTTACCTCAAAGGAAATATCAAACTTATCAATGGCTTTCATCAAACCGATGGAACCAATCTGAAATAAGTCTTCCAGTTCATGTCCCCGGTTAGCAAAACGTTTTACAATACTCCAAACCAGACCTAAATTTTCTTCTACCAGTCTATCTCTCGCCGCTTTATCTCCATGGTGTGATTTATCAATTAATTCAATTGTATGCTCCACCATTTTCCCCTCTTATCCCATAATTTTTTTATTCATATATATGGTTGTTCCCTTATTCACTTCACTTTCAATATGTATCTCATCCATAAAAGCTTCCATAAAAGCAAATCCCATGCCGGAACGTTCTAAATCCGGCCTGGTGGTATACATAGGTTCCATTGCCTTTTCAATATTTTCTATACCACAACCATAGTCAGTGATTTCTAAATATATCGTATTCTCTTTAATGGCTGCCTTTAGAAGAATTTTTTCAACCCGTTCGCCATAACCATGAATGATGGAATTGGTCACCGCTTCTGACACTGCTGTTTTCACATCTTCAATCTCTTCTAACGTAGGATTCAGCAATGTGACAAATGCCGCCACTGCCACTCTTGCAAAACCTTCATTTTCTGAACGGCTGTCAAACTCTATCATCATATTATTTTCTCTCATTTTATGCCTCCTGCTCATATATCATAATCATTTTACTTAATCCACTTAACAGAAATATCTTCTTGATTCGCTGATTTACATGAATGGCAGCAACCGTTCCGCCCAAACATTTCATGTTTTTATACCTCCCCACAATCACGCCAATGCCGGAGCTGTCCATAAATTCCGTATTTTGAAAATCAAACAATATTTCTCTTACATTCTCCTGCATCATAATGCTGTCTGCCATTTCTCGGATTGAAATGCAATTGTGATGGTCTAAATCCTTAGGAACCATGATTCTTAAAGTTTCACCTTCTATTTGAAAGATCTGATTCATATAATTTTCTCCTTTTCTTTTACGCCAAAATCTTTACCGTTGTCCGTTTTAAGCAATTCAAAAAGCGATGGTCCATTAACCATCGCTTTTCTTTCGTACTTTTATAAATTATTCTGCTTCTGTCACTGATGCAAGATTTGCTTGTGCGTCACTGGCTGCCCTAGTTCCCGGGAATTTTTCTATTACTTCCTGAAATAGTTTAGCTGCATTTTCATTATCGCCTGATTTCTGATAGGAGCGTGCAGTATAATACAGTGCATTTACAGAAGTATCGTCAAGAGCATAGGCCTTTTGCAAATTTTCAATGGCTTCTTCATATCTGCCGCTGGTATAAGCTGAATACCCAGTCTTATAGTATTCATCGGCCGCCTTTTCCATCACTTCACCGTTAATCTTCTCGTATACAGTCTTAAATCCTTCCTTGGCATTTTCCACAGTTTCCTCTGTAATGCCTGAAATGGCCTCTGCCGCTTCTGTTGATTTTCCTTCCATATAAAGATTCGCCGCTGTCAACAGCGCATCATAGGAATTTAAAGCTCCCCCATCACCTTCGTATTCATCCAGTTTTTCTTGAATTTCTTTGTTCTGACTTTCCAAGGTTGTAATCTCTGCCTGCAAATCTTCCACTTCCGCTGTCTTTACTGCCACCTGTTCACTATACTGTTTGATTTCCTTGTCTGCCTCACTTTGTGTCAAACTGATTTTTGCCGGCAATACCACAAACCAAACAAGGGCTGCGCCCAAAACAAGCCCTATGATAATATTAATCACAGTGCTCATACCGGTATTTTCTTTGTATTCTTTTGGCTGAATAACTGTGTCATTTCCAACCTTATACATTACTTTGGTGTCTTTTTTATCTGACACCACATTTGTCTTTTTACCGCGCAAAAGTTCAAGCTCTCTTAAATACCTAAGTGTCATGGTATTATTAGAATCGATTTCCTCTGCCTTTTTTAGTTCTTTTGCTGCCAGATTGTATTCTTCATTTTTCAGGTAGATTAACGCAAGCAGCTGCCTTGCCTTAATTAACTTTGGATTTACCAATATAACCTTTTTCAGCTGGATAACTGCCAGATCATAACTCTCCTGCTTACAGTAAATCAATGCTAGATTATATTTTTTTATACTTTGGTTAATTTCCTCTAACTTTGCAGGGCTGGACTGGACTGCTTTAATATAATCATCCACAATATTTTTCTTGCTCTTCATATTTTTGCTGATAACCCACTCGCTTAAAGCAGCCACAATTTCGCCCATTTCATAATAGACAAGACCTAATAGATTTCTTGCCTGTATGTTCTTTTTATTATATTTTAAGCTCTGTTTTAAGCACATTACTGCCCCGGATAAATCACGGACCGATGCCTTTTCCAATCCCTCATTATAAAATTGATTTGAGAGATGCATAATTGTCTTATATGTTTTAACGTCTGCACCACATGAAGTACAAAAATCGTTTTCAGATAGTGCAGCACCACAACGATAACATTTCATTTTTGCTCCATTCCGCCTGCTACCGCAGGCTTTTCTTACTATGTCTGTTACTGGTCACTATCTTTGGATTCTTTTAACATTTCCTTCAAAATATCCATCATATCTGTCATATCATGACTGTAAATGGCTTCTTCTGCTTCTTCCACTTCTAAACTCGGGTGAAATTTTTTCAATTCTTCTTCAAAATTTATCATCATTCAACTCTCCTGTAATCGCCTTCAATTCTCCAATTAAATACAGTGATCCAACGCAAAACAAAACTCTTTCCTTGTTCTTTAATTCCAGAGCCTTTTTCCACGCTGTTTCTGTATTTTTGCAACAAATAACCTGTCTTTGTGTGTATCTTTCAAAAATATCCTTCAACTGCCCTGCCTCCATGCTGCGAGGCGTATCTAAGTTTGTCACCACCACTGCTTCTGCATTGAGGGTTAGGACAATTTCTTTTATTATTTTTTCACATTTTTTTTCTTTCACTGCACCAAACAGCAGAACACACTCTCTGCCTTTGGTAAGTTCTTTTGCTGTTTCTAAAAATGCCCTGATTCCGTCTATATTATGGGCGCCATCAAAATATATATCCTTTATGACCTGCTCCATGCGTCCCTGCCATAATCGTTTGTTCAATCCCTGATTTATTATTTCAGGGCTGTATTCATCTTTATCTAATAGTTTTTCTATAATCCGAATTGCCATTACCGCATTTTCCACTTGATAAATGGCAGAATAAGGTAAGGAAACTCTAATGTAATCATAATACTTAACATTGAGAGAAAAATCAATATGTTTGTTGTTTTTTTCACAAATTTCATAATCTCTTCTGTAAATCTTAAGAATTTTTGTCATTTTTTCCTGTGCTTTTGCTTCAATTACTTTTATAGCTTCTTCTGAGTTGATTCCCACGATTACCGGAACTTCTTCCTTTATGATTCCTGCTTTTTCTGCCGCAATCTCCGCTATGGTTTCTCCCAAATATTCGGTGTGATCTAAACTAATAGAAGTAATGGCTGTCATCACAGGAGATTTAATTACATTAGTAGAATCTAATCTTCCACCCAATCCAGTTTCTAACACTGCATACTCCACCTGATTTTTTTGAAAATATACTAATGCCATTGCAAAAAGAATTTCAAAAAATGTGGGATGAGAGAAACCCCGCTCCATAATTTTCTCCACTGCCTCTTTCACCTGTTGAAAGTTATCTAAAAACTCCTGTTTTGACATTTCTACACCGTCTATCTGAAATCGTTCTGTAATTCTTACTAGATGGGGAGAAGTAAATAAACCCGTTTTTTTTCCTGCTTCCGTAAGCATAGAAGCGGTAAACGCACAGACAGAACCTTTTCCGTTGGTTCCTGCCACATGAATTATTTTCATACTTTTTTCCGGATTTCCCAGTTCTTTGATCAATTCCCTGGTGTTGTCTAATCCGTTTTTCTTTGTAAATTTCGGTACATCTAATATATATTTCTCTGCTTCTTGGTATGTCATGGTGAACCTCCCGGATTTTCTCTGCTTTACTATTATAATCTTCTGGGAAAATTATGCAAGAAATTTTTGTTGTCGAATTATTGGTTATGGGATAATTCAAATATTTTCACGTAAATCTGTGGCTCACATGGACTGTGCATTGGCAACACCTAAATAAATGCCTTCCTCACGTATAACATCCCTTACTTTTTCTTCGTTATATTCTGTTATACACGCATCAATCATCTTTGCCCGGTGGGCTTATAAAAAATATATACGAGCTGTATTTCAATAGTACAAATACTCCCTAAAAGGCTTATCCTCTTAGGGAGTATTGTATACCGCTCATGGGCGTTCGAAGAACCCAAAATCCAAACTATTGTTATAATCATTTATTTTGTCAAATTGGCTAGTCTTTCCTTGACCTGTTCCATCATCTGTGTATACTTAGTCAGTTTATCTTTTTCTTCCTGTATCTTTGCCTCCGGTGCTTTACTTACAAATTTTTCGTTATTTAACATGCCATTTACTCTGGCAAGCTCTTTGGTAAGACGTTCTTCTTCTTTTTTCAGACGTTCTATTTCCTTTTCAATATCCACCAACTCAGCAAAAGGCATATAAATTACTGCTTCCGGGATTACTGCTGATACCGCATCTTCTCCAATACCGTCTTTGTTATTCTGCGTAACTACCTCAGATGCATAAGCTAATGTTTGAAAGAATACTTTGCTGTGCTCGAAGATTCCGGTTACTTTTTCATTGGCAGAAACCACAAATACTTTTGCCTTCTTTGATGGCGGTACATTCATTTCTGTACGCACATTTCGGATTCCTCTCACTGCTTCTTTAATGGTTTCTACTGCTTCTTCCGCTTCTTTATAGTTCCATTCTTCTGTATATTCCGGCCACTTGGAGATCATTATAGATTCTTCTTCCTCCTGCAGAGTACAGAAAATTTCTTCTGTGACAAAAGGCATATATGGGTGAAGTAATTTCAAGCCATTAATTAATACGGTCTTTAAAGTCCACAGTGCGGCGTTCTGGGAAACAGTATCTTCTGTGTTGTATAATCTCGGTTTTACCATTTCAATATACCAGTCACAGAACTCATCCCAAATAAAGTCATATACTTTCTGAACTGCAATACCCAGTTCAAAGTTATCTAAATTATAGGTCATATCCTTTGTTACCCTATTAATCTTAGATAAAATCCACTTATCCGCATCCATCAATTCGTTTTCTGCAGGCTTGCTGATAGTCTTTCCTTCCATATTCATCATGATAAATCTTGCCGCATTCCATACCTTATTGGCAAAATTCCGGCTTGCTTCTACTCTTTCATAATAGAAACGCATATCGTTGCCCGGCGCATTTCCAGTGATTAAGGTAAGTCTTAATGCATCAGCACCATATTTGTCAATTACCTCTAAAGGATCAATACCATTTCCAAGAGATTTGCTCATCTTTCTTCCCTGAGAGTCACGAACCAGACCATGGAATAATACCGTGTGGAACGGTGCCTTACCCATCTGCTCATAGCCTGAGAATACCATACGAATCACCCAGAAGAAAATAATATCATATCCTGTTACCAATACATCAGTTGGATAGAAATATTCTAATTCCTCTGTCTTTTCCGGCCAACCAAGGGTAGAGAATGGCCATAGTGCTGATGAAAACCAAGTATCTAAGGTATCCGGGTCCTGAGTCATATGTTCACAACCGCATTTTGGACACTTTCCGGGATTTTCTCTTGCAACCACTACTTCACCACAATCATCACAGTAGTACGCTGGAATTCTGTGTCCCCACCATAACTGTCTGGAAATACACCAGTCACGAATATTGTCTGTCCAGTTAAAGTAAGTTCTATCCATGCTGGAGGGAATTAATTTGATTTCGCCACTCTTGATCGCTTCTACTGCCGGCTTGATCATTTCCTCCATTCTTACAAACCACTGCTGTTTTACCATCGGTTCTACCGTTGCCTTACATCTGTCATGGGTACCAACATTATGTGCATGTGGCTCCACTTTTACTAACAATCCTAATTCCTCTAAATCTGCCACAATCTGCTTTCTGGCTTCATATCTGTCCATTCCTGCATATTTTCCGCCATTTTTATTGATGGTAGCGTCATCATTCATTACATTGATTTCTTCTAAATTATGTCTTTTACCAACTTCAAAGTCATTAGGATCATGTGCCGGTGTAATCTTTACACAGCCAGTACCAAATTCCTGATCTACATAATCATCTGCTACCACTGGAATCTCTCTGCCTACCAAGGGAAGCACTAAAGTCTTACCGATTAAATGCTTATATCTTTTATCTTCCGGATTTACGGCCACTGCAGTATCACCCAGAAGGGTTTCCGGTCTTGTAGTTGCGATTTCTACCATTTCATTGCTGTCTTTTACTGGGTAATTAATATGCCAGAAATGTCCTTCCTGTTCTTCATGAACCACCTCAGCATCGGAAATGGAGGTCTTACAAACGGGACACCAGTTGACAATTCTAGAGCCTTTATAAATATAATCTTTTTCGTATAATTTGATGAATACTTCTTCTACTGCCTTAGAGCATCCCTCGTCCATGGTAAAACGCTCTCTGTCCCAGTCTGCCGAGGAACCCAACTTCTTTAACTGCTTAATGATTCGGCCGCCATATTCTTCTTTCCACTCCCAGGCTTTTTCAAGGAAACCTTCTCTGCCTAAATCTTCTTTTGCAATTCCCTGCTCTTTTAAGGAATTGATCACCTTTACTTCCGTTGCAATGCTGGCATGGTCCGTACCTGGCTGCCACAGTGCATTATAGCCTTGCATTCTCTTATAACGGATCAAAATATCCTGCATGGTATTATCCAAAGCATGTCCCATATGCAGCTGCCCCGTAATATTTGGCGGCGGCATAATAATAGTAAATGGCTTTTTGCTCTTGTCCACTTCTGCATGGAAATACTTTTTATCCAGCCATTTACTGTATAATCGTTCTTCTATGTCTTTCGGGTCATAAGTTTTGTTTAATTCTTTGCTCATGTTCTTTTCCTTTCTATTGTCATAAATTAAAAAAGCCCTTTACACATATGTGTAAAGGGCGAATTGCTCGCGGTACCACCTTTATTAATGATTGCTCATTATCTCAACTGGTTAAAACCATATCCTGTAACGGGGATCAGCCGTGAATATGTACACTTCTTGTTAGCAGTATCTAACTTTAAATTTCCATATTCCGATTCCAAAGCTACCTTCCACATTTCCTTCTTAAAAATTCCTTCCAGCCTTGGGAATCTCTCTCTGCTAAGGGTAAATGTGTACTCCTCTTTTTCACTATCTTTGTCATTATATTTGTTGTACTAAAATTATATTAGTTGGAATTTTGCGGTTTGTCAACTGTTTTTTCAACGGATCTGTCTCCATTCTTCCACCAGCCTTTCCAACCGGTAGGAGGCATTTGCAGGGCTGGTGCTTGGCAGTTTGACTGCCGTTCTATTAAACACCGGCTGGCAATATTTACAGAATAAGCGATAAGAAGTACCACCATTACAATAAATCTGCCTGATATTTGCTGCTTTTAAAATACAACTCAGATCATTAGGAACTACATCTTTAATACTGCTGTCTGAAGAACCCTCAATAGTACAGCTGGCGATTACATCCCATACTGCCACATGATTATCCAACAATAATTTTTTCTTTTCCTTTACAGAAACAGGTATCTCTTCTCCAAAAATTTCTGCCAGCACTTTCCAGAAACGATTCTGGGGATGTCCGTAAAAGAACTGGCTTTCTCTGGACTTTACAGAGGGAAAGGAGCCTAAAATCAGTATTTGGGAATGCTCATCATACACCGGCGGTATTTCATGTACTACACGTTCCATAATTCACCTTCCACATAGGCTCTGAGTATCTCACCCACACTCCAGGCCTGTGCATAGCATCCTCTGGAAATATTAGGCTCGTTTCCATCAAAAATCTCTGCAATGCTTCCAATACATCCATCCATCAGATGATCTTCCAATGGTGCAATCAGCTTATGGGCAAACTCTCTGCCCTCTGTGGTATCACCATATACTTTCAAATATGCTGTGATTAGCCCGCCCAATGGGAATGCCCAACAGGTACCCTGATGGTAAGCCGCATCTCTGTCATGAAGCTTGCCCACATAAATTCCTTTGTATTCTTCATCTTCCGGTGACAGGGAGCGCAGTCCGTAAGTTGCATACAAATGGGAAACCACCGTATCTACCACTGCTTTTGCCTGTTCTTTTGACAGCATTGTGTGGGGCAGGGAAACTGCCCAAATCTGATTTGGACGTATTTTTCCATCATTTTCTTCTTCATCCACCACATCATATAAACAATTTTTTTCCGAATTCCAGAATTTTTCCACAAAAGAAGCCTTAACTTTTTCTGCCAGTGCGGCATAAACTTCACCATCTGAATCCTTAAAATGCTTTGCCAACTTTGTCATTACACAAAGTGCATTATACCATAGCGCACTGATCTCCACCGGTTTTCCATGGCGCGGTGTCACTACCCACTCGCCCACACGCACATCCATCCATGTGACCTGATCAAATCCTCCACCTGCGTGAATCAGGTAGTCCTTATCCATATAAATAGAAAAATCAGTTCCTTTCTGATAATAGTGGATAATCTCTTTTAATTTTGGATAAATTTCTTTTTGTATAAATTGATAATCTTCTTCTGCTCCGGTATATTCTAAATATTTTTCTACAGAATAGAAGTACCACATAGAGGCATCTACGGTGTTATATAAAGGTTCTAAGCCTTCATCCGGAAACATATTGGGTACCAGCCCCTTTTTTACATACTGGGCAAAGGTTTTTAATATTTCTCTTGTATCCTCAAAACGTTTTGTCACCAAAGTAAGCCCCTGCAGTGCCACCATGGTATCTCTGCCCCAGTCTGTAAACCATGGGAGTCCTGCTAACACAGTTTTTCCTCCAGTGGATTCCCGTTCCACAATAAACTGATCTGCCGCATGAACCAACGTGTTCGCAAAATCATCCTGTAATCCTGCTTTGGTTTCCAACTCCATACAGCGCTTTCTCTCTGCTTCTATGATAGCAAAACCATCCTTAGGAATTTCTCCTTCTTCTATGGTGCAGATAACAGATATCTTCTTGTGTTCTCCGGGATTTATGGAAACTGCAATCTCATATGGGGTATAATTATTTTCAATACAGGACATACCTGTGGAAATTTCTGTCTGCAACTCCATGTCTGCATCATAAATCTCTTCCCGTTTGGATATTTCACCTTCACTGACATACATACGAATCGTGATATCTTTGTTCTTTTCCGGAATCAAGGTTATAATTTGATCAGAATTAGTTGTTTCAAATTTTAAGTCTGCCCGTTCACTTCTCTCATGGTGATCCCGATAATTAAATAATGGTACTAATTTAAGTATTGCTTTACAGCTGCCACCTAAAATATCATAAGTACATGAGACTGTGTTTTTTCCGTGCTGCAGGGAAATAGTCTTGGTAACAAAAATCCCTTCTGCATAATAGGTAAATTCTGGTACATAATCATAACTAAATCTTTGCAGATATTTCTGCCCTTCTTCGTTATTTCCTCCCGGTCTTTGGTTTGTAGCAAAAGAATATTCTTTTGCTCCCACTTTCAATTCTTCATTTATTTTTGACAGCACCATATAACGCTCTACCGGTGCATGAAGACTAGCAATCAACATTCCATTGTGTTTTCTGGTATGTGCTCCTATAATGGAACTTCCCGCATAACCGCCGATTCCGTTAGTTACTACCCATTCTCTTTGTATCCCTTCTGAAAAGGATTTCCAATAGCCTTTCCCAAACTTTCTTGCTTTCATTTTCATATACCTTCCTTTATATTTTCGTAACAGTTGAACCATGATATGTCATACAAGTGCATTATGCTGGCACAAAATGCACTTGTATGACATATCATGGCTGAACTGTTACATATTTTCCACTGCTTTTTCATATCCATTATGACAAATTCTCCCATATATCCCTAATCTTTTTCTCATCTTCCCCGTATTTTTCTGCTGTCTATATGTTTTTACCTTATCCACAAAAATTGCGTAGTCCTGCAGAGGCCTGCAGTTCATCTGCTTCATCATAGTTAGTATCATTCAGTGCATTATACAGTGCAAGCAAATTTTCTTTCTTTTCTTCCCTGCCAAAGATAAGCCGGAACAGCCTGTCTTTATGCTCCCGATTAATTTTTATTTCTGGTGCCGCATTCTTTATTTTTCATGTTCCTGCATATTCCTTCCTCCTGCTCTTTTGCGAACAGGAATCTATGCATGTTTCTTCTTTCCTATCCGCCATGTTAAGTTTTATTCATATGGGGATAGTCAATCGAAATGATCAAGATGTTTCCCAGATATGTATTTATATTGTAATGTTTTGGAGAAGGGATGTCAATGATTTTTTGGCACCCCTTATGAACTGTTCCTGAAGGCCGATAGGCCTGAATATAACTACTTAGCTTTAGAATTGCCATAACAGACTTACCTTAGCTCCCCTTGTATTATTTTAAAAATCCACTGATAATCTGCGCTTCCGCTTCTTGTTCCGTAAGCCCTAATGTCATTAATTTGATAATCTGCTCTCCAGCAATTTTACCAATAGCAGCTTCATGAATCAGGCTGGCATCAATGTGATTAGCGGTAATTTCCGGAATGGCACTGACACTGGCATTATCCATAATAATCGCGTCACACTCTGTATGACCGCTGCACTTATTATTTCCGTTAATTTTAGATAAAAATAACTGATGAGAATCGTCTTTTGCCACAGAACGTGAAATTAAATGGGCACCTGAATTTTCACCATCTAAATCCACTTCAAAGTTAGTTTCCGCAGTCTGATTTCCATGAGTCATAATTTTTTCTTTTATTACAAGAGTCGCATCATTTTTTAATTTTGCCTTGGTAACTCTCTTGGTGGAATCCACTCCTTTAATCTGAACCGTGTCCATCTCCATGTAACCGCCATCCTCAATCTCCACAATAGTGGCAGGATTCATCACACGTTTCCCATTTCCGTCACCCTCACCATAATGCTTTTCCACATATTTCACCTTGGAGTTCTTACCCACAAAGAAACTATGGATTCCATCGTGTTCTGAATCACTGTCACCACTATTATGAATTCCGCAGCCGGCAATAATGGTTACATCACAATCCTCACCAATAATAAAGTCATTATATACCATTTCCTTTAAGCCGCTCTTACTTAACAGCACCGGAATATGAACACTTTCATTCTTTGTGCCATCCTTGATAATAATATCAATTCCCGGCTTATCTGTCTTTGTAACAATATCAATATTGGCTGTTGTATTTCTTCCGGTAGCTTCTCCGTTTGCCCTGATGTTATAAGCCCCTTCCGGTACCTCATGCAATCCGGCAACCTGCTCTAATAAACTCATTTGTATTGCATCCATGATTAGCACTCTCCTTTATAGAATCTACAGCTTCCGCCGCTGTTTAGCAATTCCGGCAGAATCTCATCCTTTGTCCCTATCTTCGCCACTTCCCCGTTTGCCAGAACAATAATTTTATCTGCTATATTTAAAATACGTTCCTGATGGGAAATAATGATAATAGAACCATTGACATCTTCATGCAATTTTTCAAATACTTGTATTAAATTATTAAAACTCCATAAGTCAATTCCTGCTTCCGGTTCATCGAAAATAGATAACTTAGTTCCACGGGCAATGATCATTGCAATCTCAATTCGTTTCAGTTCCCCACCGGATAAACTTGCATTTACTTCCCGTTCAATATAATCTCTTGCACAAAGTCCCACTTCCGATAAATAGGTGCAAGCCTGTGGGGTAGTTAAATTTTTGCCCGCTGCCAGACGAATCAGATCTTTCACCGTAACACCTTTAAATCTTACCGGCTGCTGAAAAGCAAAACTTATCCCTTGTTTTGCCCTGTCGGTAATACTCATATCAGTAATATCCACACCGTCTAAGAAAATTTTCCCACTGGTTGGCTTACGGATACCGGCAATTACCTTGGCAAGAGTAGATTTTCCACCTCCGTTTGGCCCTGTGATGGCAACAAAACGATCTTCTATTTTTAAGTTAATATTTTTTAAAATCTCTTTGGTTCCTTCTTGTTCGTCAGAAACCTCCAAGCATATATTTTGTAATTCTAACATATCCTGCCTCCACAATATATTTTTACTAAAGTATATCAACGTTTGTCGTCATTTGCAAGTTCTTATCCTTTGAAAACAGAAAAATCTTGTTTTCCTATCTGCTTTCTTCGTTTAATTTCTTTTTTCTCTGGTTTACCATTCCGCCAATTTTCCCAGTTTCCTTAGAAGATAAACTTTTCCATCCTTCCTCTAACACTTTTGGCAATAATCCCAATTCTTCCGCCACTTCATATTTTAACTGCTCCTCTGGTGTAAGTTCACTTAATTTAATTTTTTTATTCTTCTTTTTAGACATAATAAGGCCATACCCCTTTCTTCCTTAAGAGTATGACCTTGTTTTTCTTTTCTATTCAAATTTAAAATTAATTTCTTTACTGTTGGTATGGGATAATAACTGCAGCCACAATATACGCCAGCAAGCCACTGCCTCCCATGCAGCAGAAAATCACCCACAAAAGTCTTATAACTACCGGATCTACATTTAAGTATTCCCCGATTCCTCCACAGATTCCCAACAATACTTTATTATTAGTTGATCGGTATAATCTTTTTTGTCCCATTTTTGTTTCTCCTTTCATTATTGGTTAAACTCTATTTCTATGGCACCCACATTACATTCTGCTGTCAGTTGTTTGTCTGCACCATGATCTGTTTCTTTGCTGAAATCCAGTCCACTGTACTGTTTTCCATCCAACTTAATGCTTCCTACAGAACATTCCAAATCGTAATTATAGCTGTCTTTTGCCCCTTTCAGATTTAAATATGCATAGCCGGCGTCACAGTTCAAATTAATATCAGATATTGTAGTTACGTTTCCTGCATAACACCTTCCAGCTTCACATTCTATCTCTAAACTTTCAGCCTCTAAATTGTCAATTTCAGCATTTCCGGCGCCAACAGAAAGTTCCATTGTTTTTTTCGCTTTTAGTGTGTTAAGCTGCAAATTTCCAGCACCAATTTCTATATCCATCACCTCCGCACTGAGAGAATCACCGGTACAGGAACCTGCCCCTAAGGATAATTCAATTTCTTTTAGCTCCACCTTCTGTGGAATCACCAAAGTAATTTTGTTAGCTTTTTCTTTTCCCCAGCTCACTCCCCAGTAATCAAAATTACTTTCAATAGTAAGTACACCGTCTTCAACATAGCACTTGCTATAACCATATTTTTTATTATTTTTCACCTGCACGCGATATTCTTCCACATCTTCGTACTTAATCTCCATCACACTGGCACCCATATCTAAATCCATACTTTTTACCTGACTGATTGGAAATGTATAATCCTGATCTTCGTAATCATCTTCATCCCCATCGTAGGAATCCCTCACAGAAAAAGCAAACTCATTATTGTCTAGCATACTCAAAACTAACTGCATTCCTCCCTGCGCTGCCCCCACTGCCACCATGCAGAAGCCCAGCACAATACAGAGCAGGGCAATACATAAAACAACCCTATAAAACTTTTTCATTGACACCCCTCTCCCTTCTTCCAAAAATTCTTTGGATCAGCCACTGAATTCCTTTGAACACGGCAGGAATCAACACAGCAAAGCTCCAAATTACCAAAAGGAGTAGTAATAAGCCAAGTCCAAACAAAAGAATTCCCACTCCCATGGCTGTAACTCCCGCAATCGGTGATACCACAATCTTAAGCGCACCTGCCACTGCCACCACAACACCGACCACAAGAAAGCTAACCATAACAGCTATAACCGCAATTACAATCCCAAGCAAAGCACATATAACTCCAATCAAAACACCTAGCAAGCCTAACAGCACACCGCCCCACAACGGTGAGGTAAAGACTGCAAGGATAATCAGCAGAATTATCTTAGAAGTGTCCATTTTACCTTTTGGCTGCACCGTCTGCACTTTATTTCCTTCTTTTTTAAAATAACCTTCCTCCCACGAAGTATCATTCTCCAGACCGGCACGTATATTTTCTGCAATGACCTCCGGTGTTTCCATATCTTCCGGTATGTTGCCATAATCACTAATGCCCGCTTCTTCAAAATACTCTTCGTAATACTGTATGGCACTATCCCGCTCCGTCTTTGGAATATCACTTAAAAGATTATTTAATTTTTCCAAAAACTCCTGCTTAGTCATCTTTTAATCCTCCTTCAAACATCATGGTTATTTTCCCTGAATATCGGATCCATTCCTTTTTGTATTCTTCCAGCATTATTCTCCCCTTCTCTGTAAGCTTATAATATCTTCTGTTTCTTCCACCATGCTGTTCATCATACACCTCTAAGCAGTCATCTTTCTGGAGTCTCCGCAGCACAGGATATAATGTTGACTCAGATATTTCAAGAACTGATCTTACTTCCTGGGTAATGCTGTACCCATAGGCTCCTTTCCTCGTTCTTGAAACAACTGAAAGCACAATGGCATCCAGAAGTGTGGAACCTGTATTAAATACCATATCCTTATCCTTTCTGAAATACAATCGCTTTTTGTTTCTTAATAATATTATTTTTTATAATATTATATGTCGTATAATATATATTATATGATATATAATATCATATTCCACGCAGTTGTCAAGCTTTTTTAGGGAAACAGTTGTATCACTGCGCCTCGCAAACTCCAAAATGTAAATTGTTAGTTTCTTTTTACTGCCTTGCGGCATTTCCGGTAGACTCCTCTCATGAACCATACCTCTCTATCACTCATCTCCTTTTCACCATAGGCAGAAGCCAGTGCCATATTGACCACTGTCTGTACCTGTCTATCTTCCATTTCCGGCAAAACCTTTTTTAACCATTGATAAAATTCCGGCGAAGTGGAACGTACTTCCTTTGGCATTCCTGCAACTTGAAGTATTTCATGAACCATACAGAATAAAGACAAAAGTTTTTCATTTGATGTTTCTTTCCTACCATAACCACGTCTTTTTAATTCATATCTTACTTTCCTGTAAGCTAAAAATATAAAAATGATTGCAAACAATAAAAGAATGACTCCCCCTAGGTACCAACGGATCCTTGCATAGGCCAGCTGTTCTTGCAAAACTTCTTCCTCCTCTTCCTCCTCATATAGCTCCTCTGTTTTCGTCTCTTGACCTTCACTTTCCCTTTCGCTTTCCTCAGCTTCCGTCTCAGCTCCATAAATATTCTGCAACACTCCAATATTACCCGGTGTAGTTTCCACAGGAATCCAACCGATGCCCTCTAGGTAAATCTCCGCCCAGGCATGGGAATTATCTGACTGCAGCAATGCCGTATAATTTCCATCTGCATCCATAGTAAAGATGCTCTCAGGTGCTGCATAACCAGTCACATAACGGGAAGGCACACCAAACATACGAAACATCAGTACCGCCGTAGACGCAAAATGGGCACTGTAGCCCTCCTTGGATTCATACAGAAAATACTGCACGAAATCCTTATTTTTAGGAAGCTTTGGCACTTCAATATTATATTTATAATTACTTACCAAAAAGGTAGTCACATAACGGACAATTTTTTCCACATCATCATTTCTAATATTTTCTGCCTGGCACTGTCCCTGTAATTCTTCGAAACCATCGGGCACTGTCAGATAATTCTGCCGCACATAGGCTCCATATTCTGATTCTACCCGGTCAAGAATCTCCTCTTCCTCTGGTTCACTGCGCCCATTCATGGTTTCTATATAAGTGCTGATAGGAAAATAAGAAATCTCATCTACAGCTTTGCTCTGACTTCTAATACTACCATCTCCCTGACTGATCTGATAATAATCATTTAAGTAACTGCAATAGGGAACAAAAGTATAATTATCCCCTGCATTCACATTCTGTACTGTCAGAATACCCATGGCAATATCCACGCCTTCTTTGGATTCCTGATAAAGCTGGCGCAAAAACGGAAGATTTTGAATATAAATTCTTGGATTATCTTCTGTATGCCAATAAATCGCTGCATTGTCAAATCTCTCTTCCGGAAGTTCCGACCACCTATCCCCTTCGTAAACACTTCCTATATATCCTTTTAGATAAAGGGTTTCCTTTGGTTCTATGGTAGAAGTCACAATCAAGTCATCCAAATTGGTCAGCGAGTAGCCCGCTGACTCACCAAGTCCTCCTTCTTCCACACCGCCGCCCACAGTCTGAACCCTCAAATTCCACTTTCCTCCGGTGATCACAGGAAGATACTCTACTGCAATCCCCACAACTTTACTTTGCAAAACGGCGCCCCATTTCTGTACTGCCGCAATTCTATCCGGCAATAAAGGCATCAGCACATACAAGCTGATGCAGGCAGAAAAAGCCACACAGAATGCTGAGATACAAGCAGACTTTTTCTGTACCGACCGCAGACACTGCTTATTCTTCTCCTCCTCTGCATCTTCTAAATGATTTCTTCCATTTTTACTTCTTAGTGCATATTCCTGTGCCATGCACCCTGCAAAATGAAGCAGTACCAAAAGAAGCGAAACTCCATTTACATACCTCCCCATCAAGACCACCACCATAAAAATTGGAAACTCAATGAAGAATACCGCCAATAAATCCGTTTTCACTATGGAGGCAAAAGATAAAATCAATATGACAATAAGGATAAGAAGAGAAAAGAACAAAGTAAGTCTGCCTTCATCTAATATCTGCTCTTGCACTACCACTTGACTCTGATAACGCACATTAAATGATGTTATCACTCCCCGCAATAAATCTAAAAATCCCGATTTCATAAAATTGCCGTTGGTCAATATAAATAACAATACAGTACCCACACCTGCCCCATAAGTGTATTGCTTATATTTTTCAGATATATTTACCGAAAAAAATATAGCTGCCGCCAATGTCAGTATTGCCGTCACCAAATAAAGCACCCATACGTGGCAGGGAAAGGAAAATGCCGTAAAAAATCCTATGACAATCCCCTCAGTTCCCAAAAACAGCAGGATAAGATCTACAAGAAAACAGCGAAAAGGAAAAAGAGGCTTCCCTTCCCGCTGAATCATCTGCTGCTCTCCCGGCTGTATGCCACTATTTAATTTCTCTGCCATCTTCCCAGTAGACTTTTCCCTCCAGATCCATCTGGATAGCATGAACTTTTTCTTCATTTACAACCTTCTCCTTAAAATATGCAGTATCCACCGTTCTGCCACACACCACAGTATTGATCAATATCATTTGATACTCAAGAAAATTTTCTTCCTCTTCAATAAAAAGCGTAATCTCCTGATTCTCTCTGTTCCACACAACAAAATGGGGCACCCCCCATTTTAAAATTTCCCAGGAAAGAGAAGACGCCTTATCCAAAAATAAGTCCAATTCCTCCCTTGAAAACTTCCGTTCTCTCTCCTTTTGAAAATTCAGACTTATCATAACTCCGCTTTCCGATGTTTTAAGATATTCCCGCAACAGCAAAATATCCATTTTTGCTGTCAGCTTCCAGTGAATCCAGCGTAAATCATCTCCATCACGGAATTCTCTGACCTCATAGGTTTCGTATACATCTTCCCCATACTTTCCCTCAAAATCCCCTGCTTCCGCCAGTGCATCTGCCATTGGAACATTGGTCCATGGAAGTATATACATTTCCTTTTTTACAGATTCTATCCGGCATTTTCCATGAAAAATCCCAAAATAATCACTAACCAGCAGCTTTTCCAGATAAAAAGACACCACACCACAATGGAGGGTTTTCAAGTATGCCTCCAGACAGATTTCACCACCGTTTTCCACCATACCTGATACACGCATACGTCCCCCATTTCCCGAATCAGAATCCTTATAGACAATCCATGCCTCTATCTGTGTAGCCGGAAGCTTTCCCCAATTCCTTACAATAACAGGGATTCGCACAGAGTCTCCTCTGGTAATCAGATTTTCAGACAGCTGAATCCTTCCCCATAAGTGGGTTTTCAGATACAGCATCTGAAGCACCAGAAAAATCCCCATAACCACTGAAGTTCCCAATACAAAAGTTGCATAGGCACTATCTGACATCAGATAAAACAAAATTACAATTCCTAAAAACAATACAAATACAACTTTATTTTTCATATTTATCTTCCGGTCTAGGCATCCTTACCTGATTCAAAATTTCCTGGATTACCTGTTCTGTGCTTATCCGCTTCATTCTGGTCTGATGTGCCATCTTCAGCCTGTGTCGTGCCACGTCTGGAAATACCACATACACATCCTCTGGTATCACAAAACGCCTTCCTGCTACATAAGCCGCTGCCCTTGCCATCTTAGCCACCGCAATGGAACCTCTGGTACTTAACCCCAGCTGAATCTGTTCATGATTTCTAGTGGCATCTGACAACGCAATAATATAATCCATAATCCTATCATGCATATAAATGGTCTTCACTCTTTCCTGCATATCCATCAGTTCCTGTTCTGTTATCACCGCATGAATATCCTCTAAGATGCCCTTTCTCTCCCAATCCTTTAAAACACTCTTCTCATCTTCTTTTTCCAAATATCCCATAACAATACATATCAAAAATCTGTCTAACTGAGATTCCGGCAGCATCTGGGTACCGGCAGCACCTACCGGATTTTCTGTAGCAATCACAAAAAAAGGCTGGGGAACCGGGTGATTCACACCATCCACCGTAACTGCATATTCTTCCATTACCTCTAAAAGCGCAGACTGTGTCTTTGCAGACGTACGGTTAATCTCATCTGCCAGCAAAACATTACACATAACCGCACCCTCATGATACAAAAAATTTTCAGTTTCCTTGTCATAAGAGGAAAATCCTGTAATATCCGATGGCAGTACATCCGGTGTAAACTGCACACGATTCTGCTGTAAACCCATTGCTTTGGCAAATGCAAGAGCAAGCGTAGTCTTTCCTACTCCGGGAATATCTTCTATCAATACATGTCCCTGAGCAAGCACCGCCATCATTACCTTTTGAATACACATATCCTTTCCCACAATGGCCTTCTTCACTTCTTCCATAATTAAATCAATTTTTCTCTGCATCTACCTTTCCCTCTTTCTCTTTGATTTTATGAAGCCCGCAATTCCACTGATACAAATATACAATAAAATCGCTGCTCCCACAAGGGTTCCATATTTTTCTAATAAAATTTGTGTTTCCGAGTAATGAATTCCCGCTGCTTCCAATAATTCATCCGCTACCGGAGTTAATTCTTCGCTTGTTTCTTCCCTGCTTTGTGCTGCCTCCTGCAAATCTTCCTCCCGGCTGGCTTCCTCTTCGAAAGAGCGTACAGCTTTTACCATGTACCGGTGGGTATTTTTCGTATAAGGATGGCAAGTAAGTAAAGTTACTAAATCTTCTTCCGGTTCAATTAAAATCTTATCAATCTCATTTGGCAGAATAATCTGAATTTCCGATACTCGGTATATCAATGTATCAAAAGGGGTAGTCACCTGAATCTTATCTCCTATCTGTAACAGCTGGATATTGCGAAACATAGGAGTGGAACCTCCCCCCCTATGGGCCGCTATTACCGTATTGGTGTTATTGCCCCCTAAAGGCATGGAAGTCTGCCCTAAAATTGCCGCCCCTTTTTTCATATTGTCTTTGGTGGCTCCAAGATACAGCGGAAGCTCTACTTCCATTCTTGGAATCCATAATACTCCAATCACATTTTCCTGCAACCCATATTCTTTCAATTCAAAACAACTGTCTTCATAAGAAAAGGCATCTTTTAGTCCCGACTGTTTTTCCTGCCAGATTCGCTGATTGTATGACCAAAGGTCCTGATACAGTCTGTCCAAAGACTTCTTTAAGTCTGTTTCTTCCCCTTCTTCTGAATCCAACTGCTGTATTTGATCCTGCTCCCGATAAGTTTTCGTTTCCTGTTCAAACTCCCTTATCACAGCATTCCTCTCATATATTCCATACATAAGACTAATCCTTGGATACATACATACACATGCCCCCAGAATGATAATAAGAACAGATATTCCTCGCAATAATTTCCGAATCACTTCCTATGCTCTCCTTTTTCCCTTCTCCTTTTTTGCTTTTTCAGACTTTTCCTAATAAGAAGGATCATAGTCAAAAACTCCACGCCAATCACCACAACTGCGGCCGCCAAAAGTACCGGCCACACATCAATAAAACGTTTTACTACCATACCGGTACTAAAGCCCTGATATTCATCGCTAGATGTTTCCTCTTCTCCAGTATAAGGAACTCTAACCCCTCTGAGAATCAGACGATGGGAATTGATGGCATATGGAGTACAGGTAACTAAGGAACAGTAATCCTTTCCTCCGATTACTTTTAAATCACTGGTGTCATTTGGCTCTACCACCTTAATCTGGTCTACCTGATATGCCAGCACTTCATCTAAAACATGCAGATAAAACTTATCTCCCTTTTCTACCTTATCAAGATCGGTAAAAAGCACTGCATTTGGCATACCTCTGTGCCCTGTCAGTACACTATGTGTCCCCTCTCCCCCTAGAGGGAATGAAGATTGTTCGATATATCCTACTCCTTTTGCCAGCACTTGGGCACTGGTTCCATAGTAAATAGGAAGATTTACATCTATTTTGGGAATAGTTATGTACCCTAGAGCACTCCCGATTCCCAGCATATCCAAATAGCTTGTTCCGCCATTCCTCCACTGCCCGTTCTCGTCTTTGGTTACTGCTACCTGTAGCTGACTGTTATAATTTTCGGCCGCTTCTTTAATGGCATCAATTTCCTCCTGCTCCATACTCATAACTTCTTCTTGGTATTCCTCAATTACTTTTGTAGCATTGCTGTTATATAAAATATTACTGAAGAAGGGATACATTGCAATTGCGAGGCCAGAGACTATCATCAAAATCGCTCCTATTTTCTTTATCTTTTTCATAGCCATCTCCCTCCTTTGATTGTTTATCTTTCACGAGGTGGGGCTGTCGCACTAAGTAATTAGTGCGCAGCTCCTTTTCTGTGCAAAAAAATAATTGCCAAACCTCGAAAGAATTCGGCAGTTGGTGTAAAATATAAGTATGCTACTACCTATTACATTACAAAAAGATTATACCCAAAATGCAGAAGGATATCAATTAAAACTTCCGCTAGATATTGAAACAATCATCCCCGAA
>CASEML010000047.1 GCA_949289145.1 uncultured Eubacteriales bacterium
ACGAAGTGCATTGCAACTGAAATGACACAGTTTTCGCCCATTAATGAATGCTTATCATTGTTTGTGACTTTATCAACCATTGCACAAATGGCTAAAATAAAGGCTTTTTTGTGCAAAATAAATAAGAAAGTGTAGAGAGGTACCTATGCATCATCAAATTGCAAAATTAATTATATACGGAGATATGGAAAAAGATTGTATCCTCTATCAGTTTGGTGAGATTTTCCGTAGTTTTGAAGAAAGAAGAGTTTCGGATACAGAGTTGATTCAAAATATTTATACCCAGATAAAGAAATTGTTGATCATAGCAACGGATTATGGATTTGATCACAATTTATGGCATAATTATCTGACATTTTATCTGGTAACCAACGAAAATCCATTTAGCATCACTTGTGAAAAGGTGGGAGCCAATGATGGAAGCGTTAATAATTTTGCAAAAAACGATTTCCGGGTATTTAAAGCATTGTTTGAATATGATTTTTCTAAGATTGAGCAGGCATTAGGAATTGATTGTTTTTCCCAGATATCAGACTACAAAGCAATAGAAAAAAAAGAACTGATGTATAATAAAAATGTCAGTGAAAAGATAATTGCTCTCAGTAGTAAGTTAGAACAGGCAAAGGATGAAAATGAATTTTTTGACGGTGTTACAGAATTTTACAAAGATTACGGTGTGGGAATGTTTGGACTAAATAAAGCTTTTCGCATCAAGGAAGAAGCAGACGGCAATATTGCTTTTCTTCCGATTAATAATATGGACAAGGTTATGCTGGATGATTTGGTGGGATATGAGATTCAGAAACAGAAGCTGGTAGAAAATACGGCTGCATTTGTGGAAGGCAGGAAGGCGAATAATGTTCTATTGTTTGGTGACAGTGGAACTGGTAAGTCTACCAGCATTAAAGCCATTGTAAACGAGTTTTATCCACAGGGACTTCGTATGATTGAAATATACAAACACCAGTTTAAGGATTTATCCAATGTAATTGCCCAGATTAAAAACAGAAATTACCGCTTTATCATATATATGGATGATTTATCCTTTGAAGAATTTGAAATTGAGTATAAATTCTTAAAAGCAGTCATTGAGGGGGGCGTGGAAACAAGACCGGATAATATTCTAATCTATGCTACTTCTAACAGAAGACATTTGATTAAAGAAACATGGAATGACCGAAATGATATGGAGCAGGATAATGGTATGCATCGTTCTGATACTATGGAAGAAAAGCTTTCTTTAGTAAATCGTTTTGGTGTAACTATCAATTACTCAAAACCCACCCAGAAGGAATACTTTAAAATAGTAATAGAGCTGGCAAAAAGACAGGGAATACAAATGTCAGAAGAAGAATTATGCAAAGAAGCCAACAAATGGGAATTAAGTCATGGAGGTATTTCAGGACGTACAGCTCAGCAGTTTATTAATTATCTGGCTGGGAAGAAAATATAATAATAAAAATAACTGAAAAAGGGATTTGACTTCAATATCAAAACACTTAAAGACTTGCACCGGTCGATTTAATCAGCCAGTGCAAGCCTTTTTGAACATTAAGTATTATTTAAAAACTTTTAATCCAGTTAATCAAAGAATCACAATGTTGATTATTATAAACATCTCGTTTCATCTGGTCCGTGACAGGGCCGTTCTTTTCCATACGTGCAATAACGGCTGCCTGTAAGCCTGCAATTTTTCCTTTTTCAAAATCTGCATTGCAGCTTTGGTTCTGCTGAGGCAGATCTTCCGGAATCGGATATGGTGCAGGAGATTCAGTATCTGCAATGGCATCGGCAATATTTAATTCCACTGATCTGTCAGCCTCCTGTGTACTGTCAGAGGTTTCAGGAAGCCAGATTTCGCCCGAGTTTGCAGATACAGTTACTGTGATAGCACCATTATTAGCAGTGACCTTTTCGCCACTTAAAGCACCTGTAAAAGTGGAGCCGTTGCCGCAAGCCACAGTTAATGTACAAGGATTATCATCATTGTTTACGGTTACGATAGCACAGTCGTCTGCGGTATTTCTGGAAAATGCATACTGCCGATTGGTTAAAACTAACTCCTTGTAATCACCGTAAGATAAGGCTTTGGATTTCTGACGTGTGTGTCCTAAGGCAGCAATTAGGCGTGTGAAGGAGTTGGTATTTACAGCATCTTTAAAGTCAGCTAAAGATAATGCCGGGCGTAGAGATGCATCGGAAAAGTTTTCCTTTTTTCCCTCAATTCCAAATTCAGAGCCGTAGTAGATTGACGGAATACCAGGAAGCGTGTATAACAATACATGCACCGGTGCGAAGTGTGCTTTGTTAGTTAGTTTTGTATAGATACGTTCCACATCGTGGTTGTCTACAAAGTTATAGAGTTTTAAGCCGTTCGGTTTGTTCCCGCCCATTTCATACAGGCGTTTTACTGTGTGGGCAATTTCAAAATAGTTATGATCATTATGACCGGAGTAGAGAGCTTTGTGAAGCTGGTAGTTGGTCACGGAATGTAAGGTGCCTTCATTTACCCAGCGGCTGTAATCACCATGAATTACCTCACCCATCAGCCAGAAATCAGGCTTTACTTCATTGGCTGTCTGACGCAGTGCACTCATATATTCAAAATCCAGTACATCAGCCGCATCCAGACGGATACCGTCGATATCATATTCACTTACCCAGAAGCGAATCACATCACAGATATAATCTCTGACAGCAGGATTTTTCTGGTTTAGTTTGACTAGAAGATTATACCCGCCCCAGTTTTCGTAGGAAAATCCATCGTTGTATTCATTGTTGCCGCTAAAATTCACATTGCAGTACCAGTCCTTGTAAGGGGAATTTTCTCTGTTTTCCTTAAGATCCTTGAAAGCAAAGAAATCCCTGCCAGTGTGATTAAAAACACCGTCTAAAATAACCTTGATTCCGGCTTTGTGGCACTCTGTTACAAAATCAGTTAAATCTTTATTGTTTCCCAAACGGCTGTCCAGTTTTTTATAGTCTGTGGTTTCATAACCGTGTCCCACAGATTCAAAGAGAGGACCGATGTAAAGTGCATTACAGCCAATTTCTTTTATATGAGAAATCCAGGGGAGCAGAGAATGTAATCTGTGCTCCACCTCACCATAATTATTTTCCTTTGGAGCATTTGTGAGCCCTAAAGGATAAATATGATAAAATACTGCCTCGTCATACCATGCCATACTGTTTACCTCCAATTATATATTGTTTTACTTTGGTTCATTATACCATATATGATGAAAATTATTAATTGTTTTCATCATTTGATTGCGAATGGCGTGGGTTGAACTGTTACAAGTGTGTAACAGTTCAGGGGACATTGGTTAGAAGACGCTTATAAGAGCTTGCCCCTGCAATTAATCCTGCCTCTCCTGCAGTTTTTTATTCATAGCAGCTGCTTCCTTTTGGGCTGCCAGAGAGGAAATAGCCATAGTAGCGGTAAATACGGCGATAATGCATAGCTCCATACCTGCCACCATTTTCCAGTTGAAAAAGTCAAACCAATGAAAATGGGAGCCGCAGGCAAGGACAATAATGTCCACATAAGCAAACAGAGTGCAGCAGCGAACCAGCATTTCTTTTTTGGAAAACTCTCTTTTTTCGTTATACAGTATCAGACTTCCCAAAGAGCATACAGCAGATACGGATAAAATCTGCCAAAGGATTTCCACACCAATGTTTACATTAGTCCCCCAAAATGCAATAATATAAATAGCAGTTACACAAGTCACCCCGGTTACCACCTGGGAAAACACATTCCATAAGTAATGAAGTATGTGAAACAGTTTATTCATTGTTTAACCTTCCTTTCCATAATATATGTTATCTATAATCCTAATTTTTCCTTCAAAGTACTCACATACTGTCTTGATATAATTACCTTTTCGCCATTCTTTAACAGAGCTTCAAAACGACTTCCAAAAGCAGGCGTCAAACTTTTAATTTTATTTAAATTTAAAATAGTAGATTTGGAGGAGCGCAGAAAATCCAAAGAGGGTAATTCTGCCTCTAATTCGTACAGCCTGCTTTTTACTTCAAACACTTCCTTTTCGCAGTAGGCAAAGGTATGTTGGTCTACCGATTCAAAATAGTAGATATCCTTAGGGGATAAGAGGTGAATGTTTCCGTTTTGATAGCAGGTAAGCTTTTGACTTCCCTGCTTAAAGCTGTTAATAAGTTTGGCTAAATCATCGGTGAGCTGTTCGCATTTAATAATAATTTCAGCCTCTTCCCCAGGAGGCAAATCCAAGATAGTGATTTTCAAGTGTTTCACTTCCTTCCTTAACGGTCACTAATATGTTTATGCCTTGCGGCAATGAACGCGGCAATGAGAGCTGCTACACCACATCCTATCATAAATAATAATTGAAATACAGAGGAAACAGTAATATTTTTCATAACTATGGTAATACCCATTTGTTCTTTGTAGACATCTAAAACTTCTGTGGGTACCCCTTCAAAAGTTTTGGCAAGAATGGATTCACAGCACACTTTTCTCATAAGAGAGGTACCGTGGAGCACTGGAAGATAGGTTAACACATTGCCCAGCTTTTCGGGAAGGGAACCCATAGGCAGGTAAATGGCGCCTACAAATCCCACCAGTGTTCCCACAATAGTGGCAATTCCTGACCAGGCACTGGGACTTTTTACAAAAAGCGCTGCCAGATACATAATGACAGAAAAGATGCACACATTTACAAAAATATAGAACAGCACCCGCAAAACAGCAGAAAATGACAGCAGTGTGCCACCGCAGCCGGCAATATAGATTAATGCAAGAATAAATGTCAGCACACAAAACAGAGTTCCGATGATAATGGCAGAGGTTACATAAGAAAGAGCAATCAAAGGCTTGCTGGTTGGTGCAGTATAAAAGCTTTCCAGACGGTTTTCATTGACATCGGTAATCATGATTCCAATTACCGTAAGGGATACGGTTAAAGAATTTACCACTAAAATACCGGCAAGTGTCCAGTAACGGATTAATTCTTTGGCATTTTCAGTATCAACAGCACTGTCACGAACTCCGCCATATTTTTCCAGTAAATTGGTTATGCTGGTTACATTTAAGCTTCCTAAAAATACTGTGGTTAATAGCATAACGATCAGCATGGCAAGCAGGGAAAAGAATACCGAAGAACGGTCTCTTAAAAACACTAAGCAGTTTCGTTTGGTAAGACTTATATATTTAGACATAGTTTCTTTCTCCTTTCATTGCATTTAAAAATACGTCATCCATCGTACCCTGTATCACTTCAAAGCCTTGAAGTAAAGATTTTGTTTGCTCTAGCACAGGCAGAGCAGATAAAGTGGAATCCATAGGTATCAGATAGGAATTTTCTCTGGAATGACATGTAAGCTTTTCTTTTAAAAGTATATTAGTCAATGTTTCCTGACAGTCTGCTTTCGGAATCAGCCGCAGTGTATCTTTGGCGTATTTGGCTTTTAGAGAAAATGGAGTACCGTATTCCATGAGATGTCCTTTGTTCATTATGGAAATGTGATCAGCCTTTGCGGCCTCCTCCATATAGTGGGTGGTGAGAAAAACAGTCATCTTCAGCTCTTTCTGCAAGTGATGAATAGCAGACCAAACTTGTTTTCGGGCAGCAGGGTCTAAGCCGGTGGTTGGTTCGTCTAAGAAAAGAATTTCCGGTGTGTGCATCAGTGAGGCGGCAATTTCAGCTCTCCTTTTTTGTCCTCCCGACAACTTTCCATAAGGACGTTTCAGTACGTCGGTGAGAGTCAGAATTTCACTGACCTGATGAAGCTTTTCCTTTAATGTTTTAGTGTTGCGCTGGTAAAGTCCTCCTCGAAGCAGCAAATTTTCTTTGACGGTCAGGTGCTTATCTAAACTGTTGTTTTGGGCTACCACACCGATATGGTGCTTAATCTGTTCATTTTCCTTTCCTAATGTGAGCTGACATATATTCACTTCTCCTTCCGTGGGTGGAAATAGCGTAGTCAGTATCTGGATCGTAGTGGTTTTTCCGGCACCGTTAACACCCAAAAAGCCGAAAAGCTCACCCTTTTTCACGGTAAAGCTGATATCATCCACAGCCTTTACATTTTTAAAATATTTTTTTAAATGAGATACTTGAATAATGGGTTCCATATAATTCCTCCTCTTCAACTGCTGCAATCATGGTTAGCATTTGCTTGCAGTATATGAGTTTTTTCCTCCGGGTACAAGAGGGGAAAGGGTAAGTAGAAAAAAAGAAAAGGTAAGTTGCGGAATCGGCGGGTAAAATGCAGTGTGGCAGTTCAGACTGATTAACAATTTTCATTTTGTAGTTTGCGAGGCACAGCGACCGGACCAAATGAACTTGTCACATTCGGACTTGTCATTTTTCAAGAACAGCCCCTAGCCGATATCCTTCTTCTCAGAAAGGCTGTTAAATATTCTGCCTTTCTGAGAGGAAGGATATCGGCTAGGGGCGTTCTGATAACTGTCAAAACTGAACTGTTACAAGTCAGCCACGGTATACGAATCTAGTAGTTGAGAAAAAAGTAAAAATATAGTAAAATATATACAAAAGTGGTGTTTTGACCCAGAGGGGATGAGGGTATGATAATTCAGGCACAAATTTGCGGTATCGTATTGGTATTAGTGATAATGACCTTATGCCTGCTGCAGCGAAAAATAGATTTACGGGCACAAAAATTATTCCGAATTAATTTGCTGATTGTTTTGGTATCCATTGTGTTGGATGCCTATTCTATCATTTTAATACAAAGAGCAGAGGGCGTTTATGGTTTGCACGAATATGTAGTCTGCAAATCATATTTGATGACGCTGGTGATAGGTGCCTATACATCTTTTCTTTATTTAACTGTGGAATTGGAAGCTGTATCAAAAAAAATGCAGAGAATTAAGAGATATGCAGCTGTGTTCGGTATACTGGGCTGTTTATGCATTGCAGTTTTGCCCATTTCCTTTTATTTGGATGAAAGCAGTGCTTACACCTACGGACCGAGTGTAAACATTACTTATTTTTTTTCCATCACGTTTATTACTTTTAATATTGTAATTTTAATTCGGTGTAAAGGATATATTCACCATCGAAGGAGAATTGCCGGTTTAGTCTGGATGGCTATATGGATTATAGCAGCCTTGATCCAGCTGTTTCACAACGAACTGCTCCTTGTGGGATATGCCAGTGCCATTGGTGTGGGAATTCTTTTTATGAGATTGGAGAATCCGGAAGGGTATTTAGACCGAAAGACGGGATTGCTGAATCAGCAGGCACTTTGTATGTATATGCAGCAAAATTATGCAAGATATGGAAATTTTTCTATGATGGTCATTAGTATGGACGATGGCAGCTATGCAGATACACCTTTTGAGGAAAAACAACGATCAAAGCTGACGGAAATGATGTCGGGTTATTTGGACAGTATGGAAAAAACGGTAGTTTTTAAAAATTCAGGCTGGGAGTACACTCTTTTGTTCCGGGAACAGAACAGCATGGCAGAAATTTCTGAAAAAATATTGCAGAGATTTCGAACACCATGGAATGTAGAGGGAAAAAATGTTTATATGAATATCCGTCTGTTTCAGGTACCGGACTGTTTGGTGGTGCCGGACATAGAAAAGTTGCTGGAGCTTACGGGTCTTTTTGTCAGCGATGGGAAAAAATACAGCAGCCAGAGTATTATGGTAATGGATCAGGAATGGATCGAACAGGTTCAAACAAATGTAAAAATAGGACAGTATATTGATGAGGCCATAGAAGAAGATCGGATTCAGGTATTTTATCAGCCAATTTATTCTACCCGGAAGGGATGTTTTGTTTCAGCAGAAGCATTAGTGAGAATTCGAAATAGGGATGGTTCCTTTATGGCTCCGGCACAATTTATTCCCGTAGCGGAAAAAAACGGTGCTATTTTACAGCTGGGAGAAATTGTGTTTCGAAAAGTGTGCCAGCTTTTGCAAAAAGAAAATTTAAAAGAAAAGGGGATTCAGTATTTAGAGATTAATCTTTCTGCTGTGCAGTGTGTTCAGCTGGATCTGGCAGAACGATTTATAAAGATAATGGAGGAAACAAAAGTAGACCCTGCCATGATCAATTTGGAAATTACAGAGTCTGCCACCGTAAGATCAAAAGAAATACTGCTGCAGAACATGGAAAAGCTGCAGGCATACGGCGTGTCTTTTTCTCTGGACGATTTCGAAACAGGATATTCTAATTTGAATTATATTTTAGAACTGCCGGTACAAATTGTAAAATTCGACCGGAAAATGACCATGTCTTATTTTGACAGTGAAAAGGGAAAAATGATCATGGAAGCAGCTATTCATATGATCAAGGCTATGCAGATACATACGGTAGCTGAAGGTGTGGAGTAAAAAGAACAGCTGGATAAATTAATACAGCTTAAGATAGATTATATTCAGGGCTTCTACTTTTCCAAACCTCTTCCAGAGGCAGAATTTTTAGCTTTATTACAAAAGAACAGAAAAGGGGCAGAATAAATTACGTAACAGTTCAGCCCATGGTATGTCATACAAGTGCATTTTATGCCAACATAATGCATTTGTATGACATACCATGGCTGAACTGTTACTAAATACAGTGGAGTATGGAGGAAAATAAGTGTGGAGATTGAAGTAAGAAACGTATCAAAAGAATTTGTTTCGCCAAAAAAATATCCGGGATTAAAAGGGGCGGTGAAGGGACTTTTTTCCAATGAAAAAGTAAGAAAAATGGCGGTGGAAGATATTTCCTTTTCCATTGAGCAAGGGGAAATCGTAGGGTATATTGGAAGCAACGGTGCCGGAAAATCCACTACCATAAAGATGCTGACTGGAATTTTGGAACCTACCAGGGGAGAATGTCTGGTGCATGGAATTAATCCCAGCAAAGAACGTAAGAAAAATGCACAAAATATAGGCGTCGTTTTTGGACAGAGGACACAATTATGGTGGGACTTGCCTTTAAGCGAGTCTTTTACCATTTTAAAGGAAATATATAATGTCAGTGATGATGAATATAAAGCACAAATGAAATTTTTAAATCAGGTGTTGGAGTTGGAGGAATTTTTTACAAGGCCTGTCCGAAATCTTTCCTTGGGGCAAAGAATGCGTGCTGATTTAGGAGCAGCCCTTTTACATAATCCGAAAGTGCTTTATTTGGACGAGCCTACCATTGGCTTAGACCTTGTAGTGAAAGACAACATACGAAAAGCTATTCGGGAAATCAATGAAAAGTATAGGACAACGGTGGTATTAACGACCCATGATATTGAGGATATAGAAGAACTTTGCAGCAGAATCATTATCATTGATGACGGAAGGAAGATCTATGACGGTTCCTTGGCAGAACTGAAAGAGAAATATGGAGTGACCCGAAAGGTGACCATGGAAGTAAAGAATATAAAGGAAGCTTTGCAGGTGGATTTATCCTCACTGCTCAAGGTGCCTAAGGAGGCATATCAAATCACAGCAGAGATGGGAACAAACAGTGTGGAGATTGCCTTTGATAAACATTGTTTAGGAATATCAGAGGTCATTGCACAATATATGCAGCACACAGAGGTAAGAGATATTCAGATTCAGGAAACAGAGCTGTCTGAAATTGTAAAGGTGATCTACCGCCATGGCATGGAACAGGAAAATAAGCAGGAAGAAGGCATGGTGAGTTAAATATGAAAAACAGAAGATGGGGCGTTTATGTGCCTTTTGCACTCAACGAACTGAAACGTAACCTTGCCTATAAAGGAAGTTTTTATTTATTCATTTTGTGCAGTTGCTTTGGTGCGTTTATTTCCTATTATTTATGGATGGCAATTTACGGCAGTTCCGAAACTGGAATCTTAGGGGGATTGACCAGAAATGAGATGATTCTCTATGTATTTATGACATATGTTACGGGAAATTTGGTAAATGTGGAGATTGTGGGATATATGGAGAATGATGTAAGAGAGGGAGCGGTAGTAATGAATCTGATCAAACCCATTGACTACCGTCTAAGCCTAATTTCAAAAGCACTGGGCTGTGTGGGGTATCGCTTTTTAGCCCCCTCTATCTTTGTATGGATTGGACTGGAAATTTACAAGGCAGCAGTAATGGGAATGAATGTGATTTCGATCGGAAATGCGCTGCTGTATCTGGTTAGCACATTGTTCAGTGTATTGATATACCAGTTGTTTGATTTTTGTTTCGGACTGATGGCATTTGTAACAACTTATATGTTTGGATTAAAAATGGCAAAAAATGCGTTAATTAGTTTTTTAACCGGACAGTTGATTCCCATCAGTTTTTTTCCGGAAATTTTTCAGCGGATCTTTGATTTTCTTCCGTTTTCCTCCATGCTGTATACGCCGGTTATGATTTATCTCGGAAAATATACAGGAGAAGCCTTGGCGGTAGTTTTATTGCGCCAGGTGATCTGGATTGTGGTGCTATATGGGCTGGGAACTTTTCTGTGGCAAAGGATAACAAAACGTTTGATTGTGCTGGGAGGTTAAGTATGAAAGAAATAAAAAGATATGCAAGATTATATAAAGTATTTGTAGCACAGTTTTTTAAATATATAGTACAGTCAAAGGTAGATTTCTTGCTGGGGCTTATGGGGTTCTTTTTAACTCAGGCAGCAGGAATTGCATTTCTTTATCTGGTGTTTGAGCAGATTCCGGCGCTGGCAGACTGGACATTGCCGCAGCTTATTTTTATTTATGGATTTGCTCAGATACCAAGAGGAATTGATCATTTATTTACTGATAATATTTGGCTGGTGGCATGGAATTATATCGTAAACGGACAGTTTGACCGTTACATGCTGCGTCCGATGAATTTATTCTTTCAGGTAATCTGTGAAAAGTTACAGCCCGATGCTTTGGGCGAATTGTTGGTTGGTACTATTTTATTAATAGTGTCCCTGTCAAATGGAGTGGTAACAATAGGAGGAACGAAGGTTCTGCTCTTAGTGGTGTCCATGATTGCAGGGGCAGTCATTTATACTTCCGTAAAGTTGCTGTTTGCTTCGTTTGCATTTTGGATGAAGATCAGCGGACCAGTTCTGTATACTGCGTATCAGTTGGCTGATTTTGCAAAATATCCTACGGAAATATACGCAAAGGGCATTCGATTTATTATCACATGGGTGATTCCATTTGCTTTTGTGGCTTATCTTCCGGCAAGTTATTTCTTAAAGCCTCAGGTCAGCCCTTGGAGTACCATTGGGGTTGAGTGTATTTTGGCGGTTGTGGGCTTTGGAATTGCTTATGGGGTATTTTATTTTGGAACTAAGGCATATGAAAGTGCGGGAAATTAAAAAGACAGCAGGCAAAATTCAGGTTGTATGCCAAAATATCTTGTGATAAATTATAAGAAAAAAGAAAGGAAAAAAGAACATGAACTTCACACACTTACATGTGCACACGGAGTACAGTCTGTTAGACGGCTCTAATAAAATTAAAGAATATGTTGCCAGAGTAAAGGAGCTGGGAATGAATGCAGCGGCAATTACAGACCATGGTGTTATGTATGGTGTAATTGATTTTTACAGAGCAGCTCGCGAAGCGGGAATCAAGCCTATTTTGGGATGTGAAGTTTATGTAGCACCAGGTTCAAGATTTGACAAGGATAACAGCCAGTCGGAAGACAGGTATTATCATCTCGTTTTGTTAGCTGAAAATAACCAAGGTTACGCAAACCTAACAAAAATAGTTTCTAAGGGCTTTGTGGATGGATTTTACTATAAGCCCCGTGTGGATATGGAAGTGTTGGAAACTTATCATGAGGGAATTATCGCACTTTCTGCTTGCCTTGCAGGAGAAGTTCAGAGACATCTTGCAAGAGGAAGAGATGAGGAGGCTCAAAAGGCGGCGCTGCGCTATCAGCAAATTTTCGGAGAGGGAAACTTTTTCTTGGAATTGCAGGATCATGGAATTCCGGAGCAGCGGTTTGTAAACCAAAAGCTGTTGGGATTAAGCAAAAAGACTGGTATTGAGCTAGTTGCTACAAACGACGTGCATTATACTTATCGGGAGGATGAGGAACCTCACGATATTTTGCTGTGCCTTCAGACAAATAAAAAGCTGGAGGATGAAGATAGAATGCGCTATGAGGGAGGGCAGTATTATGTAAAATCCCCACAGGAGATGGCAGAATTATTTCCCTATGCTTTAGAGGCGCTGGAAAATACCTGTAAAATTGCAGACCGATGTAATGTGGAAATTGAATTTGGTGTACGAAAACTGCCCAAATATGATGTTCCGGGCAATATGAGTTCCAAAGATTATTTGCGAAAATTGTGTTTTGAAGGCATGGCGCGAAGATATCCAAAAGACACAGGGGAAATTGCAGAAAAGTTAGAGTACGAATTGTCCATTATTGAGGGGATGGGATTCGTGGATTATTTCCTGATTGTGTGGGATTTTATTAATTATGCAAGAGAGCATGATATTATGGTTGGACCGGGGCGAGGCTCTGCAGCGGGAAGTATTGTGTCTTACTGTCTTGGTATTACCAACATTGATCCCATAAAATACAGTCTGCTGTTTGAACGTTTTCTGAATCCGGAGCGTGTGTCTATGCCCGATATAGATATAGACTTTTGCTTTGAACGAAGACAGGAGGTAATCGACTATGTGGTGGAGAAGTATGGAAAAGACCGTGTAGTGCAGATTGTTACCTTTGGTACCATGGCGGCAAAGGGAGTAATACGTGATGTGGGGCGTGTGCTTGATTATCCTTATGCCTATGTAGACGGTATTGCAAAAATGATTCCCAATGAATTGAATATGACCATAGATTTGGCATTGCAGAGAAATCCAGAGCTGCGCAAGCTGTATGAATCAGACCCACAGGTAACACGTTTAATCGACATGTCAAAACGTTTGGAAGGATTGCCGCGGCATACCTCCATGCATGCCGCAGGTGTGGTAATCAGTCAGAAATCAGTGGATGAGTATGTGCCCTTATCTAGAGCTTCCGACGGAACCATTACCACCCAATTTACCATGACCACCATTGAAGAACTGGGGCTGTTAAAGATGGACTTTTTGGGACTGCGTACCCTGACGGTAATCCAGAATGCAGTTCGCTTGGCAGAAAAAAGTTTTGGAGTGTCCATTGACATTGACCATATAGATTTCAATGATAAAAAGGTGTTAGAATCTATTGGAAGCGGAAAAACAGAAGGAGTATTCCAGTTGGAAAGTGCCGGGATGAAGAGCTTTATGAAAGAATTAAAACCTCAGAGTCTGGAAGATATTATTGCGGGAATTTCTTTATACCGTCCGGGACCTATGGACTTTATTCCAAAATATATCCGCGGAAAAAATCATACTTCCGCCATTACCTATGACTGTCCTCAGTTAGAGCCTATTTTGGCGCCAACTTATGGCTGTATTGTATATCAGGAACAGGTTATGCAGATTGTGAGGGATTTGGCAGGCTATACTTTAGGACGAAGTGATCTGGTGCGCCGTGCCATGTCAAAGAAGAAAGCCTCTGTTATGGAGAAAGAGCGCCAGAATTTTGTATACGGAAACAAAGAAGAGGGAGTAAAGGGCTGTATTGCCAACGGTATTGATGAAAAGACTGCCAACAGAATTTATGATGAAATGATAGATTTTGCAAAGTATGCTTTCAATAAGTCTCATGCGGCGGCATATGCAGTGGTTTCTTATCAGACAGCTTTTTTGAAATACTATTATCCCGTAGAATATATGGCAGCACTTATGACTTCTGTCATTGATAATCCCAGTAAAGTGTCTGAATATATTATGACTTGCCGTACTATGGGAATTGAGATTCTGCCGCCGGATATTAATGAGGGAAGCTATGATTTTTCTGTTTCCGGTAATTCTATCCGCTTTGGATTATCTGCTATTAAAGGTGTGGGAATGCCTGTGATTAAGGAAATTGAAGAAATTCGCTCCGGGTTAGAGAACAAAAAGTTTGCCAGTCTTCAGGATTTTATTGAAAAGATGGCACCAAGAGGAACCGTTAATAAGCGGGTGGTAGAAAATTTTATTAAGGCAGGTGTATTTGACAGTCTGGGGCACAACCGCAGACAATGTCTTCTTATATATAATAAACTAATGGATGCGGCAAGTAACGGCAAGAAAAATGATATTGTGGGACAGATGTCTCTGTTTGATTGGGCACCGGAGGAAGAAAAGGAAAGTTATAAGATCACGATGCCCGATGTGCCGGAATTTGAAAAAGAAGTGATGCTTGCTTTTGAAAAGGAAGTACTTGGTATTTATATCAGTGGACATCCACTGGAAAATTATATAGATATCATGAAGAAAAACACTACAAATACCACCAGAGATTTTGCATTAAATGAAGAAACAAATGAGCCGGCAGTGGCAGAAGGGGCAACTGCAGTTCTTGGCGGTATGATCACTGCAAAAAATATTAAACACACCAAAACCAATCAGACCATGGCATTTCTGACTTTAGAAGATATGGTGGGAGCCGTGGAAGTGGTAGTGTTCCCAAGAGATTACGAGAAAAATGCAAGAATGTTAGTAGAAGACAATAAGGTATTTATCCGTGGGAGGGTGAATGTAGAAGAAGAACGTGGTGCCAAGTTGGTCTGTGAAAAAATCATTGGTTTTGATGATATTCCGAAAGAATTGTGGATAAAGTTCGACAATAAAGCAAGTTTTGGGGAAAAAGAGCAAGAGTTATATGAGGTCATCAAAGCTTCTGACGGTAATGACAGTGTGGTGATTTATGTGGAGGATATCAAGGCCATTAAACGTCTTCCACCCAACAGAAATGTTTTGGCAAATGAAACACTGGTGGAGCAGCTGACACAGAAATTTGGGGAAGGAAGAGTGAAAATTGTGCAGAAAAGCATTGGAAAATTACTGTAATGAAAGGTGAAAAGAATGATAACAAGTGCTTCTAACGGGAAAATTAAGACAATTCAAAACCTGCAAAAAAAGTCAAAATATAGGAGAGAAGAAAAACTCTTTATAATAGAAGGAACTCGTTTGTTTCAAGAAACACCCAGACAGCTTCTGAAAGAAGTTTATGTGTCGGAAAATGCCGAACATATGCTAAAAGATCAGTTGATTGATATAAAATATGAGGTGGTATCCGATCATATTTTTACTTCCATCAGTGATATAACCACACCTCAGGGAATTCTTGCGGTGGTAAAACAGCCCTTTTATTCTTTGGATAAAATCCTTGCAAAAGAGAATCCTTTGCTTCTTATATTAGAAGATTTACAGGATCCGGGAAATTTAGGAACTATTATGAGGACGGCAGAAGGAGCAGGAGTAACAGGAATTCTCATGACAAAAGGATGTGTTGATATTTATAATCCTAAGGTGGTTCGCTCCACTATGGGGTCTATTTATCGAATGCCTTTTATTTATTTGGAAAATCAGGAGGAATTTGTAAGAATTTTCAGACAATTAAAAGAAAATAGCATTATAACCTATGGGGCTGCGTTAATGGAATCTAAAGATTATGATCAATATGCTTATGAAAAAGGGACTGCTTTTGTCATTGGAAATGAGGGCAAGGGGCTGTCAGAAACAGCCCTTTCTATTTGTGAAAAATATGTTAAAATTCCAATGTGTGGGCAGTTAGAATCCTTAAATGCGGCGGTTGCTTCCTCAATTTTAATGTATGAGGCATTTCGGCAGCGACGTCTGGAAATCCCCTGAAAATCAAGGAAAATTGAGGGAAAAGCCAAGAAATTTCCAAGTGTTTCTTAAAAAAATGTATATTTGTGAACATTCCACGAAAGAAAAAGAACATGTGTTCTAATAACTAGCAAATAGTACTAAAATTCCATTGGGAATTTTGGCAGTATTCCATATTGAATCTTAAGAAAACCTTAAGAAGTCATGAAAAAGTACATTAAAAAGGGCTATTTTTGCTATCTTTCGTCAACTTGACAATAAATCCTGCCTTTGTTAAAATTCCCGTTGTAACAATTCGTAACAAAAATTAAGTTTTTTGTAACAAAATTGGTGTAATTGAATTGATTGAAAAATCTATTACCAGATTCAATTATAACGAAGCAGGAGGCTATATGAGAGTAGGACACAGAAAACTGCTTATGATGATGTCTAGTGCATCAGCATTTATGTTTCTTACAGCGTTTGCAGGAGTTGCTACAGATACACAGAATGTGATTACTGAAGTGGAAGTTCCGGCAATAACAGTTGAAACATCACAGGAAGAAACAGATAAGGCAGTAACAGAAACAGTAACAGTAACAGTAACAGAAGCACCGGTAGAAGTAACAGAGAATACGGTTCTAGAGCAAGCAGGAAATTCAGTTGAATGGGAAACGTTGGTTTTGGCAAATGTACAAGAATCCCTTAACATTCGTGCAGAAGCCAGTGAAGAGTCAGAGGTAGTTGGAAAACTATATGCAGGCTGCAAAGGTTCCCTTCTAGAAAAGAAAGATGGCTGGACAAAGATTGCATCCGGAGATGTAGTTGGTTTTGTAAAGGATGAATATATCGTTTACGGCGATTTAGCAAAGGATTTGGCAGGCACAAACGGAAATCTTGTAGTGGTTGTCAAAACAGAAACTCTGAGAGTCAGAGAAGAAGCAAAAGAAGATTCAGCAATTCTTGGTCTTGTAGCAGAAGAAGAAAATTTAGTGGTAGCAGACAAGGAGATTAAGGACGGCTGGATAAAAGTCAATTTTGATGATGTACAGGGATATGTATCCCTTGATTATGTAGAGGTAAAATATTCTTTTGGGTCTGCAGTTACTATTGAAGAAGAGATGGCTGCAAAAGCCGCAGTAGAAGCAGTAAAGGGAGAAGCTTCCCAGGGAGCTGCTACTTCACTTTCCAGTGATGATGTTTCTCTTTTGGCAGCAATGATTCAGTGCGAAGCAGGAAGCGAAAGTTTTGAAGGTAAAGTGGCAGTTGGAAATGTGATTTTAAATCGTGTAAACAGCGGTGGGTATCCAAATAGTATTTATGGTGTTATTACTGCACCGGGACAGTTCCCGCCGGCAACTAACGGAACACTGACTAGTGTGTTGGCAAGTGGAATTAGAAGTGAATGTATCCAGGCAGCGCAGACAGCCATGTCAGGAGTAAATTATGTTGGTAATGCAAAACATTTCCGTTCGGTATCATCAGGGTACAGCGGAACAGTGATTGGTAATCACGTATTTTGGTAAATAGAAAACAGTAAAAAGTACGCTTCGTGTGCTTTTTACTGTTTTTTTATGGGGAATTCCAGTCACTTTTTTGAAAAATTGTCATACTTTATATTAATTAGAATAAGCCTTAATTTGAAAGGAGTTTTTTTATGAATACTGAGTTGAAGAGGGAAATGAAAGAGCCAATGTGTGAAGACATGAAGAAAGAAGGGTGTTCTGCAGTCGGGTATCAGGACGTTAACGTTTGTATTCCGGTTACCATTAAGCCTTTCGGTGAAGTGGGCAATGCAAAAACTAAGTGTCTGGGCAAGGCAGTTGTTATGTCAGGCTGCGATATCTGTCCGGGAAAGTCCGGTGACGTATGCAAATTTACCATCAGCCAGAAACTTCGGGTTGAGGTTCCGGTAATCTTCGGAGCAAGAGCAGAGGTAGGAGAAGCTTCGGTAGATTGTGAATGTGCAAAAGAGGTCAGCGACCGTGATATACATTCTTCGATATTATAAAAATAATAGATTAATTAAAATCTCAAAGAAAAGGCTGCCGCATAACGTAGCAGCCTTTTCTAATCATTTTAGATTGTGAGAATTATAAATGGAAAATTGGTTTATTTATTCTAATGATGTTACAGCCATATATTGGCTTTCTATTAGCCTTATAATTTATTGCCAGAAAGAGGTTGTTGAACGACAGGCAGAACGGACTGCTTATAGTAAAGACAGAGATTCAGGATAGTTTAAAAGTGTAAGTTGAAAAGAGTATGTGTATGTAATATAATCTATTTACCAAGGAAGAAGGAGGAAGAGTGCATGCCGAAAAAATATTATGTGGAGATGTGTGCAGCATAGGCTGTCACATGCTGATAGATTATGTATTCTTGTACGAAAATTGTATTTAGAGGCAGACACTTGGGCTATAACAACGGAAAACAAATATTATCAATTGAGTTGATAAAACAGATTCAGCAATATGTGGATGGTGAAAGTACCTATATTCCCAAAAGGGAAGAAACTTTTAGAAACCATTCATTTTTGTTATCGTATAAGTATAAAAACATGAACAAGGAGGATACGAAGAAATGAACGACAATTGGGTTATAAAATCCATGGATGAAAAGCATAAACAGGAATCCTTAAATTTTGTAGAGAAGGTATTTACTACATCTGAGGGAGAAAAGGAAGGAAAACTAGTAAGGAATTTAGTAGAAGAAATTAGAAGTAAAAAATTTTATCTGCCAGATCTGGAATTGATTATGGTAGATGAGGCGGATTCTGTTATTGGGTATGCCATGTTTTCACGGTTTCATCTGGAAGGAAAATATGAAGAGCAATTATTGATACTTACCCCGGTGGCGGTTAAGACAGAATTACAAAGACAGCATATTTCAAAGGAACTGATTGAATATGGTTTTGAAAAAGCAAAAGAAATGGGATATGAGGTAGTGCTTGTAGAAGGTAATCCGCAAAACTACAATCCAAGAGGCTTTGAAACCTCCTGCAATTATGGCATTACAGCCAGTGAAAAAGTCGGACTTCCTGCGCCGGAGTGCTTGATGGTAAAAGAATTAAAAGAAGGTGCACTGGAATCTATGAAGGGAATGGTAGACTATTCTTATTATGAAAGTCTTGTTAGTGAAGAATAATGTATTGCAGAACTTTTGCCAATATTTCAATCTCTTATGACTATATATTTTATACAATTTAACTCTGGATTTGGTTTCTGATGTTACTATTAAAAAAGAAGTTTGTGGAATTTTTGAACGCACTTTGTACCTGCCATATTTTAGTCGTTCTCAATAAAATATTGTTTAAAAACAGAAATTATAGTATAATAAAAAGGTACATAGCGATACAACATATGTAGTTTATATGATTAACAAAAAGAGGAGGGGAAAGATGGAAACACAGACAATCTTGTGGCTTGTTGTTTTTGTATTGATGGTAATTATTGAAATTGCTACAATGGGTCTTACCACCATATGGTTTGCAGGCGGAGCGGTAATTTCTTTTTTGCTTGCATTGTTCGGCGTTCCATTTAAGGCACAGATTGTAGTATTTTTGATAGTATCATTCTTAATATTGTTTATCACCAGACCAATTGCCATGAAACATCTTAATTTAAAAAGAACCAAAACCAATGTGGATGAACTGGCAGGGAAACATGCCGTAGTCACTAAAGAAATCAATAACATAAAAGGTGAGGGGCAGATTGTATTAAACGGCATTGAATGGACTGCGAGAAGTGAGGATGATGAGATTATTCCGGCAAATACAGAAGTGGAAGTAGTGGAAATTAAGGGAGTAAAGGCATTCGTCAGACAAAAGAAAGCATAACAGAGAGGAGAAAAGAAAAGTGTTTTTTGTATTTTGTATATTCGTAATTATTATATTAATTATACTTGTATCCAATATAAAAATCGTGCCTCAGGCACAGGCATATGTTCTAGAGCGTCTTGGAGGATATCAGGCAACCTGGTCTGTAGGACTTCATGTAAAGATTCCGTTTATTGACAGGATTGCAAAAAAAGTTCCTTTAAAAGAACAGGTAGTGGACTTTCCGCCACAGCCGGTTATCACAAAAGACAATGCAACTATTCAGATTGATACCGTAGTATTTTTCCAAATTACGGATGCCAAATTATTTACTTATGGTGTAGAAAATCCAATTATGGCGATAGAGAACCTGACAGCGACTACACTTCGTAATATTATCGGTGATTTGGAACTGGATGAAACATTGACTTCAAGAGAAACTATCAATACCAAGATGCGCGCTTCTCTGGACGTGGCAACAGATCCATGGGGAATCAAAGTAAACCGTGTGGAATTAAAGAACATCATCCCACCGGCAACCATCAAAGAAGCCATGGAAAAGCAGATGAAGGCTGACCGTGAGCGCAGAGAAGCAATTCTCCGTGCAGAAGGTGAAAAGAAATCCTCTATTCTCGTGGCAGAAGGTAATAAACAGTCCGCCATCTTAGAGGCGGAAGCAGAAAAGCAGGCAGCGATTCTTCGGGCAGAAGCAAAGAAAGAGGCTATGATTCGGGAGGCAGAAGGTGAAGCAGAGGCTATTCTGAAGGTACAGCAGGCAAATGCAGATGGCCTTCGTTTCTTAAAGGAAGCAGCACCGGATGCAGCCGTATTACAGCTTAAGAGTCTGGAAGCTTTTGAAAGAGCGGCAGACGGTCAGGCAACCAAGATTATTATTCCATCAGAAATTCAGGGTCTTGCAGGACTGGCAAAATCAGTGGTGGAAGTGGCAGAAAAATAAAGGATTTCAGGGTAACAATTCAGTTCTCTTGCGGTTGGAGGAACGCCCCAAATAACAGCAGAAGCTTCCAGAGCAGACTTTTTAACAGCTCTGGAAGCTTCTGCTGTTATTTGGGGCTGTGCACTGCAACATCTAGGAGATAAATTGTTACAATGATCATTTTCCAGAGGGCAAATACGAATTAACTGCTTAGGGCGACTTTTTTTCGTACGGGAGTACTTGTAATACCAACTCAAAATGTATATAATCTAATGTAATGGGGTGATAAAGTGGAAATGTCATTGGATATAACAAAGGAATATGCACTTGTGTTGGAAGGCGGTGGTGCCAAAGGGGCTTACCAAATTGGTGCATGGCATGCCTTAAGAGAAGCAGGTGTGAAGATCAGTGCAGTGGCAGGAACATCGGTGGGAGCACTAAATGCTGCATTAATTTGCATGGGAGATTTAGAGGCGGCAGAAAATATATGGAAAAATATCAGCAATTCCAAAGTCATGGAAGTGGATGAAGAAAAGACGGCACAGCTTTTTGGCGGTAATGCAAAGCTGCATGACTGGGTGCAGACCGTATTTAAGTATGCGGCAGAGGGCGGTGCAGATATCACACCTTTAAAGGAGCTGATTGCGGGAGCCATTGATGAACAGACCATTAAAAAGGGAAAGATATCTTTTTATCTGCATACATTTTGTCTCAGTGATATGAAAGAATTGGATGTGGATGTAAAAGAAGTTGACGATGGGCTGTTGCCGGACTTTTTGCTGGCAAGTGCCTACCTTCCGGTATTTAAGCATGAGAAACTTCACGGGAAAAGTTACATGGATCCGGGGATGTTCAATAATGTCCCGTTGGATTCTTTAATCAAGAGAGACTATAAGGATATTATTATGCTTCGAATATTCGGGCCGGGAAGATACAAGCCCATAGAAATACCGGAAGATGTGAATATATACAGCGTAGAACCCAGAGTAAATCTTGGAAATATATTAAATTTTGACGCAAAAAAGAGTATCAACAATTTAAAAATCGGTTACTATGATACGAAAAGAATGTTATATAATTTATCCGGTAGGATTTATTATATTGATGAAAATGAAAAAGAGTGTTATTATTTAAAACAGCTGACAGAAATTCAAGAATCGGTGATGGAATTTGCCAACAGCAGTTACACATTAAAAAACACCAAATCCACCTATCGGCTTTATATGGAAGATACCTTAGGTATCATTGCGGAAAAATTAAGATTAAAAAAATATGATTATAAAACATTATATCTTTCTATTTTGGAAGCCACGGCGAAACTTTTGAAAGTGCCCAAATATTCCATTTATACGGTGGAAGAATTGAAAGCTTCCGTCAGGGAGAAAGAAAAAATAGAAGAACTTCCGGCATTTGTTTATATCATTCTGGACAGGCTGCCGGAAAATACAGTATAGGAAGAACGCAAGGATTAGGAGGAAGAAAAATGAACTTAAAAGGACGCAGTTTTTTAACACTGAAGGATTTTACACCGGAAGAAATTCTGTATTTAATTGATTTGGCAGCAGAGTTGAAAGCAAAGAAGAAACAGGGAATTTTAGGAAGCAGCCTGAAAGGAAAAAATATTGCATTAATCTTTGAAAAGCCTTCTACAAGAACCCGTTGTGCTTTTACCGTTGCCTGCAACGATGAAAGCGGTTATCCTGAATATCTGGGGAAAGATGACATTCAGCTGGGTTATAAAGAAAGTGTGGAAGATACTGCGAGAGTATTAGGACGAATGTTTGATGGAATTGAATTTCGTGGATTTGAACAGCGCACCGTAGAAAAACTGGCAGAATATAGTGGCGTACCTGTCTGGAATGGTCTGACAGACGATTATCATCCCACACAGATTCTGGCAGACTTTTTAACAGTAAAGGAGCACTTCGGATATTTAAAGGGAATTCATTTTGTATATCTAGGTGATGGACGCAACAATATGGCGAACTCTTTAATGATCGGTTCCGGAAAGTTAGGACTGCACTTTACCATCATTGCGCCGAAGAAATTATGGCCAAAAGAAGATCTGGTAGAATTAACCAAAGGATATGCAAAAGAGTCTGGCGGAACTATTACGATTACAGATTCTTTGGATGGAGTAAAGGATGCAGATGTGCTGTATACTGATGTATGGGCATCTATGGGGGAAGAAGATAAAGCAGCAGAGAGAATAGCATTGTTAAAGGATTATCAGGTGAATACAGAACTGATGAACCGTACAGAAAAAGATACTACTGTATTTTTACATTGTCTTCCGGCAGTGAAAGGAAATGAAGTAACAGAAGAAGTATTTGAATCTTCCAAATCACTGGTATTTGATGAGGCAGAAAACCGTATGCATACCATTAAGGCTGTTATGGTAGCAACTCTTGGTGAGGACAATGAATAAGATTACCGAGAAAGACATTAATACCATCGATTGTGTGAATCTGGGTGTGGGATGTCTGATCATACTGTCCACCATATTCGCATTCTGGGATGGAAATGTGAAGTTGTTTCTATTCCCGGTAATTTTTTTGCTGGGTTCTTTTATGAACTGTATGTGGGGCGTAAAAAAAATGGGAAAAAATAAAATGGCAGCTATTGGGTGTCTTGGCATTGGAATTGTACTATTTCTAATTGCTGTGGTATTGGCATTTTAGGAGAAGAAAAGAGGAAACGCTGTGGAATTGAAATCGGAAATACTGAATATGTTAAAGAATACTCAGGGCTATGTGTCAGGTCAGCAGCTTTGTGATAAATTTAACGTTTCCAGAACCGCTATATGGAAGAACATTAACAGCTTAAAAGACGAAGGTTACGAAATTGAAGCAGTGCGCAATAAAGGTTACTATCTGAAAGAAACGGCAGATGTGTTAAATGAAAGCGAAATCACTAGCTTTTTGAATACAAAGTGGAATGCAAGAGAAATCTATTATTACAAAGAGACAGACTCCACCAATGTGAGGGCGAAAGAATTATTTCAAAAGGGAGCATCCCACGGTACTCTAGTGGTGGCAGAGGGGCAGACGCAAGGCAGAGGAAGAATGGGCAGAGTATGGGAATCTCCCAAGGGAGAAGCTATTTACATGACAACATTATTAAAGCCTCAGATACATCCTACAGAAGCTTCCATGCTGACACTGGTGATGGCTTTAAGCATTGCCAGAACTTTTCAGGAAATGTACGGTATCGAGATAGGTCAGGACGGTATACAGATTAAATGGCCCAATGATATTGTACTGAAGAAAAAGAAAATTACCGGTATTCTCACGGAAATGAGCGCCGATATGGATGAGGTTCATTATGTGATCATTGGTACAGGTATTAATATGAATATTACCGACATACCGGAGGAACTGCAGGAGAAGGCAACCTCTCTTCTTTTGGAGACAGGGAAGAAATTGAAACGTTCTCAGGTCATAGGTAAGGCAATGGACAATTTTGAACAAGACTATGAGAAGTTTATGGAAAGTCATGACTTGAAGTTTTTGAAAGAAGACTACCAGAAATTTCTGGTAAATAGGGATGCTCAGGTTCGGGTGTTAGACCCTAAAGCAGAATATACAGGCATTGCCAGAGGAATTAATGATAAGGGCGAATTATTAATAGAAAAGAACGGAGAAATCATCACTGTATATGCAGGAGAAGTATCTGTCAGAGGAATATATGGATATGTATAAAGAGGAAAATGTATTGTGTGCAGCCAGCACATACGAACAGAAGTATTATTTTAATCAAAGATTTGAGACACTGCCGGTGGGGATTCAGGAAGAATTGCAGATTATGTGTGTATTATTCACCGAAGAAGTGGGCGGAATCTTCAGCCTTGTATTTGATGATCAGGGAAATCTTGCTTTGGAAACAGAGGCAGATGAAGAAGATATTCTCTATGATGAAATTGGAAGTGCTTTGAAGATAAAACAGCTTCAGGAAACCAAAAAAGAATTATTTGAATCATTGGAGCTTTTTTATAAGACTTTTATTCTGCACCAGAATATTACCGAACTGCTTACCGAGGAGGAAGAATAAATGTTATTAGTAGTAGACATTGGAAATACAAATATTACCTTCGGCGTGTTCCGGGAAGAAGAAGTGGTTGCCACATTTCGGCTGACAACAAAAATGCCAAGGACTTCGGATGAATATGGAAGTGTCATCTGTAATATGATAGGTTATAACGGTCTGCAGGTAAAAGATATCGATGGTATCATCATAGCTTCTGTAGTGCCCAATATCATGCACTCCTTTAATAATGCCATTGTGAAATATTTTGCACAGCAGCCGTTGATCGTGGGACCGGGAGTGAAAACGGGAATCAAAGTAATGACAGAGAATCCAAGACAGATAGGGGCAGACAGAATTGTGGATGCGGTGGCTGCCTATACATTGTATGGCGGTCCGGTTATTGTCCTTGATTTTGGTACAGCTACAACTTATGATCTAGTCACATCAGATGGCAGTTTTGTAGCAGGAATTACGGCACCGGGGATTCGTACAGCAGGTGAGGCACTCTGGGAAAAGGCGGCAAAGCTTCCGGAAATTGAAATCTGCAAGCCAAAAACTATCCTTGCCAAGGAAACCATCAGCAGTATGCAGGCAGGTTTGTTTTATGGACAGATTGGTCAGACAGAATATATTATCAACAAGATGAAGGAAGAATGTGGATATAAGAATGTAAAAGCAGTGGCCACCGGCGGTCTTGGAAAAATTATTGCACAGGAAACAGAAGTGATTGATATCTACGATTCTATGCTGACGCTTCATGGATTAAGAATAATTTACAGTAAAAATATAGAATAGGAAATGAAATGAAACTTAAGATTGGCAATGTAACATTGGAAAATAACGTTGTATTGGCGCCTATGGCAGGCGTTACGGATTTGCCTTTTCGTCTTTTGTGCAAGGAGATGGGGGCGGGATTGATCTGTATGGAAATGGTCAGTGCAAAAGCCATATTCTACAATAACAAAAATACCATAGATTTATTACAGATTCATGAAAAGGAATGTCCTGTATCCTTGCAATTTTTTGGTTCCGATCCTAAGATTATGGCGGAAATGGCAAAAAAAATAGAAGAAAGACCGTTTTCCATACTGGATATTAATATGGGCTGTCCGGTTCCAAAAGTGGTGAATAATCATGAAGGTTCGGCTTTGATGAAAGACCCGGAACTTGCAGAGGAAATTGTGAGAAACGTTGTGAAAGCAATTAAGAAGCCGGTTACCGTAAAAATTCGCAAGGGATTTGATGAGGAACATATCAATGCAGTGGAAATGGCAAAACGTATGGAAGAGGCCGGCGCCAGTGCGATTGCAGTTCACGGGAGAACCAGAGAACAGTACTACTCCGGCAAAGCGGATTGGGACATTATTGCTCAGGTGAAAGAAGCAGTAACCATTCCAGTGATAGGAAACGGTGACATTTTTAGACCGGAAGATGGAAAACACATGTTGGAACAGACCGGCTGTGATGGAATAATGGTAGGCAGGGGTGCCAGAGGAAATCCCTGGATATTCAGAGAACTCAATGCATATTTAGAACGAGGAGAGAAAATAGAGGGCCCCACACCAGAGGAAATTAAAGAAATGATAGTAAAACATGCAAAACTTCAACTGGAGTACAAGGGAGAGTACACAGCAGTGCGGGAAATGCGCAAGCACATCTCATGGTACACAGGCGGCCTGCCCCATTCAGCGGCACTCAGAAGAGCTGTGAATACGGCTGAGTCTATGGAGAGTCTGCAACAATTACTTGACGAATGGCTGTAGGTGTTTTATAATATTAAAACTGTGAAATTTGATAAATGTAAATTGGAAGGGTGAATGAGATGAGCGAAAAGAAGAATCTTTTGACATATGAAGGACTTAGAAAATTAGAAGATGAATTAGAGGATTTAAAAACAGTAAAGAGAAAAGAAGTGGCAGAAAAGATTAAGGAAGCCAGAGAACAGGGGGACTTATCTGAAAATGCAGAATATGATGCAGCAAAAGATGAACAGAGAGATATTGAAGCAAGAATTGAAGAAATCGAAAAGATTTTAAAAAACGCAGAAGTTGTAGTAGAGGATGAAGTAGATTTAGATAAAATTAATGTGGGATGCCGTGTAAAGGTATTTGACATGGAATATGAGGAAGAGATGGAATTTAAGTTAGTTGGTTCTACGGAAGCAAACAGCTTACAAGGTAAGATTTCCAATGAATCACCGGTAGGTCATGCCTTGATCGGTGCCAAGATTGGCGATGTGGTGGAGGTAGAAACACAGGCAGGAATTATCAAGTATAAAGTGTTAGAAATTCAGAGATCAAACTAAGGAGTGCAAAGATGGCTGAACAGAAGAATGAACAGGTAAAAGAGCAGGATATTAACCAATTATTAAAGGTTCGTCGTGAAAAGCTTGCAGACTTGCAGGCAGCGGGAAAGAACCCATTTGAAATCACAAAATATGATGTGACACATCACAGCATGGAAATCAAAGATAACTTTGCTGAATTAGAAGGAAAAACCGTAACTGTGGCGGGACGTGTTATGTCAAAACGTGTTATGGGTAAGGCTTCTTTCTGTAATATTCAAGATTTACAGGGTTCCATCCAGTCTTATGTGGCAAGAGACAATGTAGGTGAAGAATCTTACAAGGATTTCAAAAAATTTGATATTGGTGATATTGTCGGAATCAAGGGACAGGTGTTTGAAACAAAAACAGGAGAAAAATCTATTCACGCAGAAGAGGTAACTTTATTATCTAAGAGTTTACAGATACTTCCTGAAAAATTCCATGGCTTAACCAATACGGACATTCGTTATCGCCAGAGATATGTAGATTTAATTATGAATCAGGACGTAAAGGAGACTTTTATTGCACGTTCTAAGATTATAAGCTCCATCCGCCGTTATCTGGATGGCAACGGCTTTATGGAAGTGGAAACACCGATGTTAGTGGCTAATGCAGGCGGTGCTGCTGCAAGACCATTTGAAACTTACTACAATGCTTTAGACGAAAGTGTAAAGCTTCGTATCTCCTTAGAGTTGTATTTAAAGAGACTAATCGTAGGCGGATTAGAGAGAGTATATGAAATTGGACGTGTATTCCGCAACGAGGGCTTGGATACCAGGCATAATCCTGAGTTTACTCTGATGGAATTATATCAGGCATATACAGACTATAACGGAATGATGGATTTGACAGAAAACTTGTACCGCCATGTGGCGCAGGAAGTGTGCGGTTCTTTAGTAATTCCTTATGCAGATGCAGAAATCGACCTTTCCAAGCCATTTGAACGTCTTACTATGGTAGATGCAGTGAAAAAGTATGCAGGCGTAGATTTTAACGAAGTAAAGACCTTGGAGGAAGCACAAAGTCTGGCAGACCAGCACCATATCCAATACGAGAAACATCACAAGAAAGGCGATATTCTGAACTTGTTCTTCGAAGAATTCGTAGAAGAAAAATTAATTCAGCCAACCTTTATTATGGATCATCCGGTGGAAATTTCTCCATTAACCAAGAGAAAGCCTGAAAATCCCGATTACGTGGAACGTTTTGAATTCTTTATCTATGGACGTGAAATGGCGAATGCCTATTCAGAGCTAAACGATCCTATTGACCAGAGAGAACGTTTCAAGGCACAGGAGGAATTGTTGGCACTAGGTAATGAGGAAGCCAACACAACCGATGAAGACTTTTTGAATGCATTAGAAATCGGCATGCCGCCGACGGGAGGAATTGGATTTGGAATTGACCGAATGGTGATGCTGTTTACCAATTCACCGGCAATTAGAGATGTGCTGTTGTTCCCGACGATGAAGTCATTGGATAAATAGAGCTAGTAAAATCAAGGGCTTGCGGAACTTTTAGTTGTATGGTACGACAAGAGTACGACAAATTAACCTCTCTTAAAGGGTTAAAATAAACGATTTTAAATTAAATCGTGTCAGTCCAACTTAATATTTTGTACTTTAAGGACATTTTTCTAAAAGAGATTTTAGAGAAGTGTCCTTTTTTGTTATGGTCAAACAATTAAGAATTGGAGGAATGTAATATGAATAATACAGCGTTAGGAGCAAAAAAAGATAATATTATTTTTATCAGCGATACACATGAAAAATTCTACTATGAGAAATTAAAAGAAGTAAGGTATCAAGACGTATATCATAAAGCTCTGGTATATTGTCTTGGCATCAGTGATGATGTAAGAAGAAATGTGAATAACATTTATGATTTTAAGACAGGATGTGTAAAAACAAAATGTCTACATGAAGGCTGGCAGACCAGAGGTAGTATAAAAGTAGTCAGAATGGCATTTAACTTATATTGTGATGGAACACCAAGTGTAAATGACTATGAGGATGTAGAAGAACAGGTAGACGAGTGCAGGCGATATACGGTGGACGAGTTGTTCTGTTGTGCCTATGCACCATATTTTTGGCAGGCGATACAGATTCGTTATCCGGAATATGCAACTTATAACAAGAATTTGTATGCTTTATTTGGAGGAACAGACTAATGTTAAAAGTAAGATTGATGGGAACAAAGAATGATATTAAATGGTTTGGAAAGATTTTGCAGAGAAATCCCAAAATTGAAATGACAGAGTTTTCAGATTTATATCCTAATAAGGGGACAAAAAAATTCCACAGAGCGTATGTGGAAATTAAGAAACGTAATGTAAAAGAATAGTAGAAAGCAAAGGAGAATTATCATGTGTAGAATAATCGCAATCGCAAATCAAAAGGGTGGTGTAGGAAAAACTACCACAACAAGTAATTTAGGAGTAGGACTTGCAAAACAAGGAAAAAAGGTATTGTTAGTGGATGCAGATGCCCAAGGGAGCCTTACCGCAAGTTTAGGATATACAGAACCGGATGAATTAGAAGTTACACTGGCAACTATTATGGGAAAATTGATAAATGATGAAGAAGTTGAGCCTATGGAGGGCATTTTACATCACGAGGAAGGAATAGACCTTATGCCGAGCAATATTGAATTGTCTGGGTTAGAAGTATCTCTTGTAAATGTTATGAGCAGAGAACGGATTATGCAGGAGTACATAAATATTGTTAAGGAATATTACGATTACATTTTGATTGACTGTATGCCTTCCCTTGGCATGATTACCATAAATGCTTTTGCTTGTGCGGATAGTATTTTAATTCCGGTACAGGCGGCATATTTACCGGTGAAAGGTTTACAACAACTGATTAAGACTATCGGCAAGGTAAAACGCCAAATCAATCCTAAATTGGGCATAGAGGGTATTTTGCTGACCATGGTAGACAGTAGAACGAACTATGCAAAAGATATTAGTACCATGTTGAGAGAGAGTTACGGAAGTAAGGTAAGGATATTTACTAATAACATTCCAGTTTCCGTTAGAGCAGCAGAGATTTCTGCGGAAGGTGTCAGTATCTTTGCACATGATCCAAAAGGGAAGGTGGCTTCTGCCTACCTTTCCTTAACAGAGGAGGTGCTGGCAAATGAGTAAAACAACAAAGACAGGAAGTGCAGCTAAAATTAAAATAGATAGTTTTGATGATTTGTTTGGAGAAAATACCTTGCAAGGGAATGGAGCAGAGCAAATTATCATCGCTCCTATAAAAGACCTGTATCCATTTAAAGAACACCCTTTCCAGGTAGTGGATGATGAAAAGATGCAGGAAACAACGGAAAGTATCCGTCAGTATGGTGTACTTGTTCCGGGGATTGCAAGACCTAGAATGGGTGGTGGTTATGAAATCATAGCTGGACACCGTAGAAAAAGAGGTTCTGAGCTTGCAGATAAGACAGAAATGCCCATTATTGTCAGGAATTATACTGATGATGAAGCAACAATTATTATGGTGGATTCCAATATTCAACGTGAGGATATTTTACCAAGTGAAAAAGCCAAAGCCTATAAAATGAAATATGAAGCCATGAAACATCAGGGAAAGAAAGCAGGTATGAATACACTTGATAAAGTAGGAGAAGCAGCCGGAGAAAATGCAAAAAAGGTACAAAGATATGTTTGGTTATCCCGGCTGTCGGATGAGCTTCTTGATATGGTGGATAAAAAGAAAATAGGATTTTCTCAAGGAGTGGATATTTCCTTTTTACCAGAGGAAGCACAGCAATGGGTACAGGTCATTCTGGAGGAACAAAGCTGCAATGTCAGCATGGTACAATCCGGAAAGCTCAAGGAATATGGTAAGAAAGGAGAACTTACCTTTGCTATGGTTCGGCTGATTCTGACAGAAGAAAAGCCCAAAGAAAGAAAAGTAACACTGAAAGCGGATAAAATCAGCAAATATTTTGAAGAAGATTGTAGCAGTGAAGAAATAGAGAACATTATCATTCAGTTATTAGATGAGTGGAAAAACAGACAGTAGAAAGGAGGAAGCAGAATGGATGGCGGTTTGAAATTTGATTATTATTACGGTGAAGAAGCAGAACAGTTTTCCTTTTATCGTGTTCCAAGATTATTGATTAAAGATGAGCGTTTCAAAGGTTTATCCAGTGATGCAAAGCTCCTTTACGGTCTTATGTTAGACAGAATGTCCTTATCAATAAAAAATGCCTGGTTTGATGATGAAAACAGGGCATATATCCATTATACGGTGGAAAACATTATGGAAGATTTGGGATGTGCCAGAGCCACTTGTGCAAAGATAATTGCAGAGCTTGATAGTAAAAAAGGTATTGGTCTGATTGAAAAGAAAAGACAGGGGCTTGGAAAACCGGATATTATTTATGTGAAAAATTTTGTGGTTATAGAACAAAATACAAAGCCTGAAAAGAACGAAAAAGAGTCTGCTAATACTGATGTTTCTACAGAAGTTCAAAATTTGAATGTCAAGAAGTCAAATAATCATATTTCCAGAAGTTCAAAATTTGAACTTCAAGAAATTCAAAAAACAGATTTCAAGAAATTCAATAATCAGACCTCTGGAAGTTCAGAAAATGAACTTCAAGAAGTTCAAGAAATGAACGCTAATTATAACAATATTAGTTATACTGATTCTAGTTATAACAATCCTATCTATCAATCCAGTAATGAAGCAGAAGAAATGATGGATGGGATGGATGATGTCAACGCATACATAGAAATCATTAAAGAAAATATTGAATATGAGCATTTCATGCAGTATGGTTCTTATCGGGATAAGAGCTTGTATGAGGAACTTTTTGAGATTATTTGTGAGATTGTTTGTGTAAGGCATAAGACTGTAAAAATTGGTAAAGATGATTACCCGTATGAGCTGGTAAAATCAAAGTTTTTAAAATTAAATAGCTCACACCTTGAATATGTGATTCGATGTATGCAGAACACAACAACCAAGATTAGTAATATAAAGGCATACATGGTAACTGCACTTTATAATGCACCAAGTACCATAAATCATTATTATCAGCAGGAAGTGCAACATGATATGTTCGGGGGTGGATGGATTGAAAAGGGTATTATTTAAGATTGTTCTTCCAGCAACTGGGATTGCTTTATGGATGCTGACTTGTTATCCAGTATGCAACAAGGCAGATGGATTTGATTTATTTTTATATTGGATTATGGTAGGCTGTCCCTTTGGAATACATCGGATGTGTCTGTGGCTGGTTCCAAGAAACTTCGGTATCAGTGGAAGCATAGGAATATTGGCACTGAATTGTATTATAGGCGGTTTGATTGGAGGAGTTGTAGTTATTATTAAGATATTTTGCATAGTGGCAGAATTTGTGAGTATAGTAATGGAATACTTCCGGACAAAAAGTCCAAAAGTGGAAATATAGAACTTATGGACAATTTGTCCAAAAGCAGGGCAGTCAGAATGTGGCTGCTCTTTTCTTATCAATAACAGGAGGAAAAATTATGGAGTCCATGAGAGAAGTTGACAGAGTTATGAAGAGAGAAATAAAAAAGGAAGTACACCGATACAGTTTGAACAGTTGGGATTTGGAGATTACAGTTATAATGAGATTACGTCAAAGGAGAAATTGTTGCAGGTGCTTTCATATTTGTTGCGAATTGGAGAATATGAACAGTTTGCCGGGAAAACCATAGGGAACAATGTGTATATGGATGTGAGAGGGAAAAAAGTTGTATTTAAAAGAACAAGACTGACCTATGAGAGAAACAATATCTTTGCAACAATCAAGAGGTTGGCAAAGAAATATAAGCCAGATTATGCGGGGAAGGTGTATCTAGAAACAGTTAGGTGTTTCTTTAGCATAGGTGAGGAAGAATTGGAAAAGTGCCGATATAATTATCAGGGTAAAGATACGTATGCTTTTGTGCTGTCTGATAAGTATATCATGGCTTTGTATACATACTGCTTAACTGCAAGAAAAGCAGTTGCGTTGGAGGATATGGAGCTGGAGGGAATTTCGAAAACAGAGCTTGGTATGGTAAAATTAGAGAGTGTAAGAGAAGTATTGTTTCAAGCATTATTGCTTGATGATGTGAAGTTTGAAGATGGCAATATGCATGTGAATCTATGTACAGTATATGTGTTATAAAAATGATTTTGTGTAGGAGGGATTAACATGGTAGACATGTTTAAAAATGATATATTTAAAAAAATTGAGCCACCACATGGAGCAACAATTAAAGAAGGAACAGTATTGCCAAGTAATCAAGATATGTATTTTGTTTCTAAATGGAATGAACTTTTTGAAAGATATACTGTTGCAAGGCTTTTTTTAAGAAAGACGCAAGAGGATAATTGGGATTATTGGTTTAATCACATAGATAAGCCAGATGTTCAAAAAGCAGTAGAGATGATTTTTAAGTCTAATTTGTATGAAACAGCATTAGTGAATTATAATATTTTGGTAGATTTATCATGGACGATAACATATGTTTCAGCAGAATATGTTTTGTATAGTTTTGATAAGGAAGGAAATGTTACTAATGTTAAAGAGGTTAGTGGTATGCATCCTATTGAGGAGGCATATGAATTATTAACTCAAACTTCGCACATAAATTTTAGCTATGCACCTTGAAAATTCAATACCTGGCAGTTATTCAGTTGTCAATGTTCAGACCTTAAGTGGCTTGAAGCTGCGTTTTCAACAATACTGGTAGTGCGTTCATAAATGCATCCA
>CASEML010000048.1 GCA_949289145.1 uncultured Eubacteriales bacterium
AACAGCAGCAGTGCAAACAGCAAAGGCTGCTGAAGCCACAGAAAATACGGAGCATGATACAAGCACAGAGAAAGAAGAAGCAAATAGGGAAATAGAGGACGTACCAGAATATGGAGCAAGGGAAGTAAAAACATCTCAGACCCCAGATGATATTTTGGAAGACAAAAGTCTTCCGGCACCAAGACTTACCGAAGTAGATACTTCGGAGACAGGTGTGATTCATTTACATTGGGAAAAAGTAAAAAAAGCCAGTGGCTATGTAATTTATAGAAAAATTGCAGAACAAGACATTTATAAAATGTATTCTGATATCAAGAAAAATACTTTTGATGATGTAGATATTAAGCCGGAAACCATATATTATTACAGAGTGCGTGCCTATATTCAAAAGGGTGAAAATAAAGTTTATGGTCAATTATCACCCATTGAATCCAATGGATATAGTTCTCGTGTGAAATCAAAATATTAGGTATGCCATGAATCTGAATGATTTAAACGAAAAAATTATTTCCATATTAAATGAGGCAGAAATTAAGGAAGCAGAACTGGAAGCTTTCTACATTATTGAGCATGGTATGGAGTTGTCTCGTCCTATGTTTTTCTTGAAAAAGAAGGATCGGGTGTCGGAGCAGGATATCAATGACTGTATAGCCATTGCACAAAAGCGAAGGCAGCATGTGCCTTTACAGTATATTTTAGGAACACAGGAATTTATGGGGCTGAATTTTAAAGTAACATCGGATGTTTTGATTCCACGTCAAGACACAGAAGGTCTTGTTGAGGAAGTGCTGAAATACATAAGACCGGGAATGAAAGTACTCGACATGTGTACCGGATCAGGCTGTATTGCTGTAAGCATTGCAAAATATGCTGAAAATGTGCAGGTTAGTGCAGTAGATATTTCCAGGAAGGCACTGGAAATAGCCAGAGAAAATGCGGAAGCAAATCATGTACAGGTAAATTTCATAGAAAGTGATATGTTCCAGCAGATTGCGCAAACATATGATATGATCATATCCAATCCGCCTTATATCAAGAGCCATGTTGTGGCAGCACTAATGCCGGAGGTCAGGGATTATGAACCCCATCTTGCACTGGACGGCAAAGAGGATGGTCTGTATTTTTACAGAAAGCTTGCCAGAGAATCAGGAAAATTTTTGGTGCCGGGGGGAATGCTGTGTCTGGAAATTGGCTATGATCAAGGACCTGATGTAGCAAAAATGCTTCAGGAGCAAGGATTTCTAAAGGTGAGAGTAAAGCAAGATTTATGTGGTTTGGATAGGAACGTGTATGGAAATATGCCGGAGTAAAAAGAATAGATTAGACGTTTTGAGATAGGAGGAATATCATGTTTGACAGATTAGAGGATTTACTGATTCGGTATGAAGAATTAATGAGTGAATTAAGTGAACCGGATGTAGCCGGAAATCAGGAACGTTTCCGTAAATTGATGAAGGAACAAAATGATCTGACACCGATTGTTGAAGCATATAAGGAGTACAAGGCTGCAAAGCAAAACATAGAAGACAGTCTGGCAATGCTTGATGAAGAAAGCGATGAAGAATTAAGAGAGCTTGCCAAGGAAGAATTAAATGATTCCAAAGCAAAGGTAGAAGAGCTGGAGCATGAATTGAAAATTCTTCTTCTTCCAAAGGACCCTAATGATGATAAGAATGTAATTGTGGAAATCCGTGCAGGTGCCGGCGGTGACGAAGCGGCATTGTTTGCGGCAGAAATCTACCGTATGTATATTCATTATGCAGAAAGCCAGCGTTGGAAAGTGGAAACTATGGAATTTGAAGAAATCGGCATCGGCGGCATGAAAAATGTAACCTTTATGATCACAGGGCAAGGTGCATATTCGAAAATGAAATATGAATCCGGTGTTCACCGTGTACAGCGTGTACCGGAAACAGAATCCGGCGGACGTATCCATACTTCTACTATTACAGTGGCAGTTATGCCGGAAGCAGAAGAAGTGGATATTAACATTGATGAAAAGGATATTCGTATTGATGTAATGCGTGCTTCCGGTAACGGCGGTCAGTGTGTCAACACCACAGACTCTGCAGTACGCCTTACGCACTATCCCACTGGAATTGTAATCTACAGCCAGACAGAAAAGTCCCAGCTGCAGAATAAGGAAAAGGCCTTTGCCCTCCTGCGTGCAAAATTGTATGACATGGAATGTCAGAAAGCCCACGATGCGGAGGCCGAAGCCAGAAGAAGCCAGATTGGTACTGGCGACCGTTCAGAAAAAATCAGAACATACAATTTCCCACAGGGTCGTGTGACAGACCATCGAATTGGGCTTACATTGTATAAGCTGGATAAGATAATGGATGGAGATATTCAGGAAATTATTGATGCTTGTATTGCAGCGGATCAAAGTGCAAAATTGGCTAAGATGCAGGATAACTAGGGGAGATTGGGCAACTTTTATAGTGAGTTGTGAAATTCAATAGTTGAGATGCAAAAATAGGATGCTTTATATCAGTTTAAGTGGCTGATGTAGGGCATTCTTTTCGTGGAGGTAAAGGGGGGAGTTTGGTGGGGAGAGGGAGCAAAGGTCTCGAAAATGCTGTTGAGGAAATGGCTGGGTATTATATAATAGTACTATTAAAATAGGAAATTATAGGTGTGTAAAAGTATTTTGACAGTTCTTTTTTGAGGAATGTCAAAGAATTTTGATAGACGAAATAGAAGAAATAAAATATATTCCTTTCAGATGGAGGTCACATATATGGAAATTGGGAAGAAATTAAAAGATGCTAGAGTAAATGCTGGTTTAACACAGGAACAAGTTGCTGAAAAAATTATGGTTTCAAGACAAACCATATCAAATTGGGAAAATGGAAAGTTCTTACCAGATATCGTTAGTATTATGAATTTGAGTGACCTTTATCAAATCAGTTTAGATGAACTGTTGAAAGGAGACGCAAAGATGAAAAAGAAAATGGAAAAGGATGTAAATGTTGCGAGAGGTAATAAGAGATTAATATTAACAACAGCAATTTTATTATTTATAGTTGCGATAATATATTCAATTAGTACTTTTGTAGGTGGTACATTTTATGATTTTTGTGAGAACGCTATACGATGGCTGGTATTAGGTATTGGTGTTGCGTTTGCTGTGGTGTATATGAGCCAAAAAGACGAAAGATAAATTCCAATTTGTAAGACGAGATAAAATTTTTAATTGTATTCATTAGTTTTTAAAATATAATGTAATTAGAAAAGGCAATCGCCACAGAATGGTTGACCATAATAAGTTAAAGCACAAAGCCTTCCCTACTCGGTCAAAGTACAGGGCTTGTGTAGCAGTAGTATTAGACATAAGTGGTTCTATGAATGGCAGATACGGCAGTGGAGCAGTACAAAGAATCATTAATGAAACACTTCCTTTAGCAGTACAATTTGATAATGATGGAAGTATGGACTTTTGGTTTTTTAGAACAAAATGCAAAAAAATGCAAGATTTGAATTTGGACAACTACGAAGCGGTCACATTAGAACGGAAAAGGGTGCAGCGAAAATTGGGTGCATGCAATGATGAAATACCAGTAATGAATTTGGTAGTTTATGGATGTAGGAGGTAATCATTATTCTATACTTGAAAATTTAGACAATATGGATGGAAGAGTTGTAGATAATGCTAATTTCTTTGCTATCGATGATTTTGATAAAGTGGCTAATGATGAGTTATATGAGAGATTGCTTAAGGAGTTTCCGTCTTGGCTAAAATCTGCGAAAGCTAAGGGAATAATTAGTGGGCGCTGATTGAACGCAAAACGATGAATGGAAATGTTTATTCTGGTCGTTTTGGAAGAAGGCAGAACCTTTTACATAGGTTTTGCCTTTTCTTTGCCAGATTTTGCCTTGCCCTGAATTTCAGGTACAGGAGGGGCATCATTTTTAGAAATATGTGTCTTGTGGTTGCTTTCAGTGCCGTGTGGTTCCTTGGGGTCAGGACGTTTCATGCCGGCTTTCGCCATAACTCAATCACCTCCATTGTTTATAATGATATATCAATCAGTATCCCACACAAACAGAGTTTTATTCGTTTGTTCCTGCGAAAAAATAACGGTGAAATATATTGCAGGGCAAAGGAGGATTATAATATAATTTATGGTGTAACATATACACGGTAATCGGATTAAAGTGAGGTAGTTTATGGGCATATTTAATGTTGATTTAAAGAAAGTTGTGGATGATAGTTATGAAATCGAAATAGGTTTTGGATTGGAAGATAAATTAATTTCAGATTTGAAAAACGGATTAGTTGGTGATATTACTAAATTTGCAGTAATTACAGACAGTATTGTTAAAAAGTTGTATGCAGATTTGATTTTATCGAAACTTACAGAAGCAGGTTATAGTGCAAATTTGTTTGTTTTTGAAGCTGGTGAAAAACAAAAAACAAGAAGAACAAAAGAAATAATTGAAGATACCATGCTTGAAAAAGGGTATCGCAGAGATTGTTGCATTATAGCTGTGGGAGGTGGAGTTGTAACAGATTTAGCTGGATTTGTTGCCGGAACATTTGGCAGAGGAGTTCCGTTTATTAACTATGCAACAACACTTTTAGCAGCGGCAGATGCTTCTGTGGGTGGAAAAACGGCAGTAGATACTCCATTAGCTACTAATTTAATAGGATTATTTCATCAACCTCAAAGAGTGTATTTAGATATTGCCACTTGGAAAACGCTTCCCAAAAGACAGATATCCAGTGGGATGGCAGAAACAATAAAGCATGCATGTATAGCCAGCAGAGACTTTTTTGACTATTTGGATATTCATATGAACGAAATTCTTCAAATTGATAAAGAAAAATGTGAATATATTGCAAATGAAAACTGTAAGATAAAATACCAGGTTGTAATGAAAGACGAGAGAGAAAATGGTCTTAGGGAAGTATTGAATCTTGGTCATACAGTCGGAAGGGCCATTGAAACCGTAAGTCAATATAAATTATTGCATGGAGAAGCTCTTTCCATAGGTATTGTAGCGGAAGTTAAATTGGCCAATAAACTAGGATATATGAGTGAAAAGGAAAGAGATGAAGTGATAGAAGTGCTTAAAAAGGCTAACTTACCTACTGCAATTCCTGAATATATTGATAGAGAAGAATTAGTAAGGAAGTTATATACAGATAAGAAGGTTAAAAATGGAACATTAAGATTTGTGCTACAAAAAGGTATCGGAGGTGTTGTTGAATTTCAGTCAGGGGTATTTGCAACACCAATTGCCGAAAATATAGCACGAGAAATAATAATGGACATGTAATGGAAAATTTATTGCATAGTTAAAATCCCATGACAACATAACAAACATGTGGCTAAAAATATATGTAAAAACCTTTTGACATACCAAAAATCCGCTATGTCAAAAGGTTTTGCTTGAATTAAAGTGTCTTATCAGATAGGCTGAATAGGAAAGGAGGCACCAATGGAACTTGGAAGGCAAATAAGAAAATATCGTAGTGAAATGCAATTATCCCAAGAAGAATTAGCAGAAAAAATTTTTGTTTCAAGACAGACCATATCGAATTGGGAAAATGATAAGAGTTACCCTGATATTAGAAGTTTGGTATTGCTTAGTGAAATTTTTGGTGTATCTCTTGATAATTTAGTGAAAGGAGACATTGAAAAAATGAAAGAACAAATTAATTCAGAAGATCTTACAAAATTTGAAAAAAACTCAAAAACCTTTGCTATATTATTGGCAGTCACAATTCTTTTACCAATTCCGTTGACTTATTTCTTTGGATTTGTTGGTATTGGTATATGGTTTGTACTATTTATTATGGGTATGTATTTTGCCGTTCAGGTTGAAAAGCAAAAGAAAAGTTTTAACATTCAAACATATAAGGAGATTACAGCATTTACAGAGGGAAAAAGTCTGAATGAAATTGAGAAAGCAAGAGAATATGGAAAAAGGCCATATCAAAAAGTATTATTGGTAATTTGCGCTGGAGCTGTAGCTTTCTTAGTGACATCGATTATGGATTATATATTAAAGAGTTTTGCAGGCGTATAAGCGCTGAATATGTAAAAAGAAAATTTGATGAAAAAAATTCGATTTTTCTTGACAGGAAAGCTAGATATATGATAATATACTTAAGTCGCTAAGGCATAGGGGCATAGTTCATCGGTAGAATAAGAGTCTCCAAAACTCCAGAGCCGGGTTCGATTCCTGGTGCCCCTGTATAGTATCATAGAAAAAGAAGCCCAGAATTCTAGGCTTCTTTTTTAATGGGGCAATTATCGGCCAGATGAAATTCCACCCAGCTAATTCACAAAAAATACACAAATAAATCGTATTATGAACACAATTTCCCCATATGCTTATTATGATGAGGCAGCAGTGCCGCCCCCGAATAATATAAGTGGGGAGAAAAGTTTTGACAGGAGGAGATTTCAATGATTGAAATACGCCATTTAACGAAAAAATATGGCAGTCATGTAGCAGTAAGTGATCTGAACCTGACTGTAGAAAAGGGAAAAATTTATGGCTTTCTAGGACCAAATGGTGCCGGAAAGACTACTACCATGAATATGATAACGGGGTACCTTGCACCTACTGAGGGAGAAGTTATTATTAATGGACATGACATTTTAAAGGAACCGGAAGAGGCAAAAAAAAGTATTGGATATTTGCCGGAACTTCCGCCGGTATATCCCGATATGACAGTTGGCGAGTACTTAAGCTTTGTGGCAGAATTGAAGGGTATCAAAAAGACAGAAAGAAAAGAAAGCATTGCAGATGCAATGAAATTGGTAAAAATTACAGACAGAGAGAGACAGCTTATCAAAAATTTGTCGAAAGGTTACAAACAAAGAGTAGGGCTTGCCCAAGCATTGCTTGGTATGCCGGAGGTTATTATTTTGGATGAGCCTACGGTAGGTCTGGATCCGAAACAGATCATTGAAATAAGAGATTTGATTCGCGGACTTGGAAAAAATCACACAATCATTTTAAGCTCTCACATTTTGACGGAAATCAGTGCTGTGTGTGATCATATATTTGTCATTTCTAAAGGAAAGTTAGTAGCAAGTGATACCACAGAAGGTTTGGAAAAACGATTTGCGGGCGGAAATCAGATGGAAGTGACTGTGAAAGGTGGAGAAGAAAAGGCAAAAGAGATTATTAAGAAGATAAAAGGTGTAGAAAGCGTGCGAGTACTGGAAAGAAAGGAAGCAGGCACCTGTACACTGCAGATCAAAACAAGAAAGAAAGATGTGCGGGAGGATTTATTCTATGCTTTGGCAGAGGCAGAAATGCCAATCTATGGTCTGAATTCAGGCGTAAAATCACTGGAAGAAATCTTCTTAACTCTTACTGGAGAGAATAATCTGGAAGAAGAAAAGATAAAATTACAGGACAGCATCAATGAAATGGATGAGAAGTCAGAAGTTTCCAAAGAGGAAGTAACAGAAGAAGTTGAAACAGAAGAAGTTGAAACAGAAGGGAGTGTAGACACAGATGAAAGCGATTTATAAAAGAGAGCTGAAAGCATATTTTCAGTCTGTGATAGGATGGCTGTTCTGTGCGGCAACTTTATTTTGTATAAGTTTATACTTTGTATCATATAACTTATTATCGGGATATTCCTATATTGCCTATGCATTAAGCAGCGGAGCATTTTTATTCCTGTTCAGTGTCCCGATTCTTACTATGAGGATTCTGGCAGAAGAAAAGAAGCAGAAAATAGACCAGCTTATTCTGACAGCACCAGTTCCGGTATGGAAGATTGTGGTGGGTAAATACCTTGCCATGGCAACGGTATTTTTAAGTGCAGTAGTAGTAGTATGCTTTTATCCTATTATTATGAGCTTCTTTGGCACAGTGAATATGGCAGAAGCATATGTGTCTATTTTCGGTTATGCATTATACGGTCTGGCGGGAATTGCAATTGGTTTGTTTATATCCAGCATTACGGAAAGTCAGGTTATTGCAATGGTGTTAACCTTTGTGGCAATGTTCATTACATATATGATGTCCGGTATCACCAGCATGATTTCTTCCACCGGAAATATTATCACTAAGATTTTAAACTGCTTTGATTTTGGCAGCAGAATGTCGGATTTCTATAATGGGGCATTTTCCGTAAGCGGAGCAGTGTATTATCTTACTGTTATCGGTTTGGGAATATTTTTTACAGTTCAGTCCATTCAGAAAAGAAGATATACTATTTCTACAAAGAAACTAAAAGCAGGAGCATACAGTTCTACCTTAATTTTGATCGTAACTGTGGCGGCAGTATTTTTGAATCTGATGGTAAATGAATTACCTGAAAGCATACAGACCATTGATGTGACGAACAATAAATTATACTCTATTACAGAGGATACCGAAAACTTTTTGGCGCAGCTCTCAGAAGATGTTACCATTTATGTGCTGGCGTCTGAAAGCAATCATGACACTAATGTGGAGAAAACTTTAAAGAAATATCAGGAAGCGAGCAGCCATATTACAGTGGAATATAAAGATCCAAGCGTATATCCTGCATTTGCATCTCAGTATTCTGACAGCAGTGTTTCGTCAGGAAGTCTTATCGTGGAAAGCAGTAAACGTTCTAAAGTAATTGACTATAACGATTTGTATGAAACGGAATTTGATTATAATACTTATTCTAATTCAGTAACAGGATATGATGTGGAAGGACAGGTGACAAGTGCTCTTTCCTATGTAACCGGCGAAAATAACACTAAAGTTTATGCTATTACAGGGCATGGTGAAGCAGACGTAACGGAAAACTTTTCCGGATCTTTGACAAAAGCAAATGTGGAAGTAGAGTCTTTAAATTTAATCAGTGAAGAAAGTATACCGGAAGATGCTCAGGCCATTATAATTATGGCACCGCAGAGCGATTATTCCAGTGACGATGCACAAAAGATTAAGGATTATTTAAATAATGGCGGTAATGCGCTGATTACCATGGGCTGGACAGAAGATTCTATGGACAATTTCAATGGGATTTTAGAAGAATATGGACTTAGTGTGGGAAAAGAAGTAGTAATAGAATCCAATGTAGGAAACTACGCACAGAATAATCCATTTTACTTATTACCAACCATCCAATCTACAGAAATCACCAGTTCTGTGGCTGGAAACTATTATATTTTTATGCCATACTCTGTGGGAATTACAGTAAATAATGATGATGAAAATAACAGCATTACCACACTACTCAGTACAAGTGATTCTGCTTATGGAAAGGCAGATATTCAGAATGCAACTTCTTACGAGAAAGAAGATGGCGATGTGGATGGTCCATTCTATCTAGGAGTAAGTTCCGAAAGAACTATAGATGATAAGACCAGCACAATTATTGTTTATTCTTGTGACAGTATATTTACAGATGAAGCAGATACTATGGTAGCGGGAGCTAATAAAGAACTATTTAAATCCAGCATAAATAGTATTGTGACGGCAGACGTAAGTATCTCCATTCCGGTGAAGGAATATGAAACTTCTTATCTGACTGTGCCGCAGCTTCAGGCAGTGTTGATTGGTGTAATTACCATTCTGGTGATTCCAGTTATCTTACTGTTGACAGGTATTGTGATTGCTGTAAGGAGGCGTAAAAAATAATGAAGAAAAAGCAGATGATAGCGGGAATTGTATTGCTTCTTCTGTGTATCGGCGGATATTTTGGAGTAAGGGCGTATAATTCCAGTCAGGAAAAGAAACAGGAAGCAGAAATTATGAGACCAGTGGAAATTGAAGTGGCTGATGTTACAGGTTTTTCTTATGTAAATAATGGTGGAATCTTAAGCTTTGAAAAAGATGGAGAGGACTGGGGATACACAGGTGATACATCTTTGGATATGAATGAGGAAAGCATTGAGAGTATGCTGGAAAAAGTATGTGAAGTTACCTCAACAGAGAAAATTGTAGCAGAAGATTTAAGCGATTACGGTTTTGATGAACCAACCAATACGATTACGTTAGATACGGCAGAAGGCAGTACAGTGATTAGGATTGGTATGTACAATGAAATGGTTTCGAAATATTATCTTTCTATAGACAATTCCACAGAACTGTATCTGGTAGATTCCAGCATTGTTACAGGGTTTGATCAGTCTGTAGAAGACTTGGAAGTGGTGGAAACGGATACTGCTACGGCGGAAACTCCGGAGGAGACTGAAGAAACTACAGAAAGTAACGAAGAGAGCACAGAAGATAGTGGAGAAAGTACAGAGGATAGTGAGGAAACTACAGAGGACGAAGAATAGAAAGTATGTGTTCCTTTATGGAAGGGTGTCTGCAGGTATGCAGGCACCTTTTGAATTCATAAAAGAGATGGTAACTATAGAAAGGCAGAAAAGGAGATTGCATAAATGAGCAGCTATTTTTTCTTGACCTTTATAGCGCAAAGTGATAGTATTTAGAGTAAAGTGCAAATAAAATACACTGCTGTAAAAGCAGAATAAATGACTAAAAATTACGAGGTGTAAAGAAATGAAAAACAGTTTTGATGAATTGGTAGCAAAAGTATCAGAGTGTGAAATGAAAAAAGTGGCCGTTGCAGTGGCTCAGGACTCAGAAGTATTAGAAGCAGTTCGTGAAGCAAAAAAGAGAAATATTGCAGAGGCTATTTTAGTTGGTGATGAAGCAAAAATTAAGGAAGTTGCAGCTTCTATCGATATGGATCTGACAGGATTTGAAATCATCAACGAACCTGATATGATTGAAGCTTCTTTGAAAGCTGTTAAGCTTGTTCATGACGGCGCAGCAGATATGTATATGAAAGGTCTGATTGATACCAAGAATTTCTTAAAAAGTGTATTAAATAAAGAAGTTGGGTTAAGAACAGGTCATGCATTATCACATGTATGTGTATTTGAAGTAAAAGGAGTGGATCGTTTATTATTCTTAACAGATGTGGCATTCATGACATATCCCACACTGGAAGAAAAAATACAGATCATTGAAAACACAATTCCGGTAGCGCAGGCTTGTGGAATTGAATGTCCAAAGATTGCACCACTTGCAGCAGTAGAAGTGGTAAATCCAAAGATGCCTGTAACTGTAGACGCAGCAGAACTTACAAAAATGTGTGAAGAAGGTAAAATTAAAAACTGCGTTATTGACGGACCTTTATCTCTTGACCTTGCTATAGATCCGGAAGCAGCAAAGCATAAGGGAGCAACAGACAGAAAGATTCAGGGCGATGCAGACATTCTTTTATTTCCTGACATTCATGCAGGCAACCTTGTATACAAAGCACTTGTACATACCGCAGAAGTTAAGAATGGATGTATTTTAACAGGTACTAAGGCTCCTGTTATTTTAACATCACGTTCTGATACATTTGAAACAAAAGTAAACTCTATTGCTCTTGCAGCAGTAGTAGCTGAAACAATGAATAAAAATGAATAATAAGGAGGCAGATTATGTCTATTAAGAGTTTGATTATCAATCCAGGTTCCACTTCCACAAAAATTGGCGTATTTGAAGATGAAACACTTTTATTTGATGAAACACTGCGCCATTCCACAGAAGAAATTGCAAAATATGCATCTATCGTAGACCAGAAAGATTTCCGAAAAGAAGTGATTTTAAATGTGTTAAAGGAAAAGAACTTTGATATTAAGGAATTAGGCGTTGTTGTAGGACGTGGTGGACTTTTAAAACCAATTTTAAGTGGTACTTATGCAGTAACAGAGGATTTATTACATGATTTAGAAATTGGTGTACAAGGGCAGCACGCATCTAATCTTGGCGGTATTTTGGCAAAAGAAATTGCAGACCAAGTAGGGGTGCCGTCTTACATTGTAGATCCTGTATGTGTAGATGAATTATCACCAGTTGCGAGAATTTCCGGACATCCGGAGCTTCCTAGAACAAGTATTTTTCATGCATTAAATCAGAAGGCTGTTGCAAAGCGTTATGCAAAGGAGCATGGAAAACAATACGAAGATTTAAATCTGATCGTTGTACATATGGGTGGGGGTGTTTCTGTTGGCGCTCATGAAAACGGTAAAGTTGTGGATGTTGCCAATGCTTTAGAGGGTGACGGACCATTTTCACCGGAAAGAGCAGGTGCCGTACCTCCGGGAGCATTGATAAGAATGTGCTTCAGCGGAAAGTATACAGAAAAAGAAGTATACAAAAAGATTGTAGGAAGCGGCGGTACCAATGCATATCTTGGAACTAACGATATGCGTGATGTAATTGCGGGAGCAAATGAAGGAAAAGAAGAATATCAGCTGATCTTTGATGCGTTTATTTATCAGATTGCTAAAGAAATTGGAGCTGCGGCTACCGTATTAAAAGGGAAAGTAGACCAAGTGGTAGTGACCGGTGGTATTGCTTACAGTGATCTTGTAGTAAATGCGATCAAAGAAAGAGCAGGATTTGTAGGTGAATTTACCGTATATCCTGGCGAAGACGAACTTTTAGCTTTGGCACAGGGAGCCCTTCGTGTATTAAACGGAGAAGAAGAGGTAATGAAATACTAATTTATAGAAGATAATGGTAAACAAATGATAATAGACCTGCTGAAACATAGCAGGTCTGTCTTTTGTTAAGAAAATTGAAAGAGTAGATATGATAAAATTAGAGCAAGAAGGCAAAGATTTTTACAAAAAGGTGCTGGCACTGGTAATACCTATGGCATTACAGAATTTGATTAATACAGGAATTACCACTGCAGATGTGGTTATGCTTGGAAAGGTGGGAGAAGATGTACTGTCGGGGTGCTCTTTGGCAGGACAGATTCAGTTTATTTTGAATTTGATCTTCTTTGGGATTACTTCCGGTGCTACAGTATTAACTGCCCAATACTGGGGAAAGGGTGACAGACGTACCATTGAGAAAGTGCTTGGAATTGCACTTAGGGTAGCTTTTATTACGGCATTGGTGTTTACATTAGCCACGTTGTGTTTTCCAGCGCAGTTAATGCATATTTTTACAACAGAACCACAAGTGATTGAAGAAGGAGTAAAATATTTAAAGATTGTGGCGTATACTTACCTGCTTCAGGCGGTCACCATTGTTTATTTGAACATTATGCGCAGTGTGGAACGAGTGGTGATTTCCACAGTAGTATATTCAATATCCATGCTGGTAAATATTGCTTTGAATGCAGTTTTTATCTTTGGGTTAATAGGATTTCCAGCTATGGGAATTAAAGGAGCGGCGGCAGCAACCTTGATTGCCAGATTTGTGGAATTGGTGATTGTTCTTTGTTACGCAAAATGGAAAAATAAAGACATCCGGTTACATATCAGTGATACTTGGGCAAAAAATCCACTTTTATTGAAAGATTTTTTCAGGTATTCGTCCCCAGTGATCATCAATGAATTAATCTGGGGAGCCGGATTTTCAGCCAATGCTGCCATTATCGGACATTTAAACAGTTCGGCAGTAGCTGCCAATTCAGTGGCACAGGTTACAAGAAATCTGGCAACGGTAATCGTGTTTGGTATTGCAAATGCCACATCCGTTATGTTGGGCAAAGTCATCGGCGAAAATAAGACAGAGCTGGCAGAAAAATATGCCAAACGCTTTATCGGCCTTTCAGTGGTTTTCGGCATTTTGGGCGGCAGTATGATTTTGCTGGCAAGGCCATTTGTAATTTCCAGCTTAAGTGTATCAGAACGTTCTGCTGGCTATATGGGATTTATGTTAATCTGTATGGCAGGCTATGTAATGGCACAGGCAGTAAATACCACCTTGATCGTAGGGGTGTTTCGGGCTGGTGGAGATACGAAAGTCGGATTGTTTATCGATGCAGGGAGTATGTGGTGCTGTTCTATTCTATTAGGCGCGGTGGCTGCCTTTGTGTTCCGGGCACCGGTGGAAGTGGTATATTTGATATTACTGTCAGATGAGTTAATTAAGCTGCCATTTAGCTTTGGTAGATATCACCAGAAAAAATGGCTCAAAAATGTAACACGGTAAATAGGAGTGAGTATGGAAAGAAAAAGAATATTATCGGTAGTTCCCATTAAGAATCCAGAGGTGTTGTGGGAAGAGAATAAATCAGGACGAATTAGGATTAAAGTGGAAAGAAATGATTTACTTTATGGCACTATTAAAAAACTTACCGGAAGAGTAAGAATTGATAAAATACCTTTGGATCCATATGGAAGTTTTATCTGGCGCAGTATAGATGGAAAACATACGATAGAAGAAATTAAGGATTCTCTCCAGGAACAACAGGAAGAAGAAATTGAAAATTTAGAAGAACGGATATTCAATTATTTTCAAAAGTTGAAAAAACACCAGCTTATTGTGTTTTGAAAGAAAAAGGGCACGTAAATACAAAGAATACGTGCCTTTTTTAATTCATGACAATAGAAAGTTCGCAGAGCGTGCTTTTTATTGTTGATTGTGAGATTTTCAAAGAGGAACTAAGGGTATAATTCACCAATACGTGTGATTGCCACATAGATGCCGGATATTTCATACCAAGTGGGGTAATCCACCACACCGGTAACCGGAAGTCCAAAGATACGTTGGAAAGCACGAACAGCTTCTGCGGTGGCAGGTCCATAAATCCCATCAGCAGTGATTCTTGGAATGGCAGTATAAGTGCGGGCAATGCGGTCTAACTGTTCCTGCATCTGACGTACCTTAGTGCCGCTGGAGCCAATGCTCAAATCATAGCCGGGCCAGGATGCCGGGATGCCGGAAATTTGTTCGGCAGTGTTAATATACATATCGTCCCCGTAATAGTACCGGATAATTTCAATAGGCGTATATCCCTGATCGCCTAAATATTTGCTGCCCCATTGTGTCATCCAGCCACGGTCTAAGCACTGTACCTGTTGACCATCACAGTATTGGGTGAGGATTGGCTGTTTTACATTAGGGCGTGATAAATAATTAGCAAAAATTTCATCCACTATATAGGAAATATTCTCGTAAATATTTCTTCCGTGGATCCATTTATGATCATAAGCGGTGGAAGAAGTTATTGTGAAATCATACCCCTTGTTTCTGTACCATTCGGTGTACACCCTGTTTAAGGTAAAAGAAAGGATTGCAAGTACGTTAGCGCGGATGGTTGCATCAGACCAGGTGGCATAAATTTCACTACTGGCAACGTTTTTGATATAATCTTTAAAACGTACATAATAATCATTGGCGGAGGTATCGTTGGGAGAACCGTCATGTACCACCACATATTCTGGCACCACCACACGGCTCAAGACGATTTCACCGGTTTCATTTACCGGTTTGATTTCATCTTCCGGAATTTTTGGAGGATAATCGCCATACAAAGTATGAGGACCAATGACAATATGCTCTTCCGCAGTGGTTGCTTCTGCCAAAGGCGTTAATAGTACATTCTGGATTGCCTGTTCACCAGGTAAAAGTTCGATCCCACTGATATTAATGGGTTCATATCCTTCCGCGGTCACTTCAATGGTGTATTCAGCATAGGGCTGGTTCTGCCCAGGTTCCATGCTGTACTCTAACGGAGGAGTATCAAGAAGAATATCCTCTGTCTGGCCGGAAACATTGGAAGAAAGTGTTTCTAAGATAGAATCCGGCTGTCCGGTGTAAGATAAGCGGATTGTAGCACCCTCAATAGGAATTTCGCCTGTTTCGGAGCGGATATTGATCAGTAGATGTCCTTTGTCCACTTGATTTTCCATATCCTGTTGCATATATAATCTGGACATAAAATAGAAATACCTCATGTATTTTAAGTTTATAAAATATATGAGGTAAAGAAGAAGATTATGATAAATGGATATTTTTTAAGGAGTCTTTTAATGTTTCTGCCACAGTAGCATTATCATTTAATTTCGACGCATACAAAAAGCCGGTGATCAAAATTGCCAGTACGCCTACGCCGATGATAATGTAATTACCGATTTTCTTTTTTGGAACATCTACATATTTGAATTCATTGTCGTTATATTTCATACTAATTCCCCTTTCTTAAATTGCTGTACATCATTTACAATTTTAAGTGTAACATTAAATCGTGAAAAAAACTTTAAATCCTGATGGAGAATTTCTTAAGAAATGTGTAAGAATTTTATGAGGAAGGAGGCAGAGCAGAAATCGGCTTGGCATATTGCATCCCCGCAATATGTCTTTTATAACTTCTATCATATATCTTGGTCTACCCTCTCCTTATATTTATAATAGAAGAAACGTCACATTTTGATGTTTCTTAAGAGAAGTACAAAAAAACGGTTGAAAAAAGTACAGTAATATGATAAAATTTTTACAATTTGAGCAAATATGAAAGGACAAAGGTGTACTACATGAAAGCTTTTCTGATACTTGAGGATGGAACTACATTTACGGGGACCAGTATTGGTTCTGCCAAAGAAGTAATTAGTGAAATCGTTTTTAACACATCTATGACTGGGTATTTAGAGGTACTCACCGACCCATCTTATGCCGGACAGGCAGTTGTTATGACATATCCTTTGATTGGCAATTATGGTATCTGCCATGAAGATATGGAATCTTTGAAACCATGGCCCGATGGTTATATTGTACGGGAACTCTCCAGACTTCCAAGTAATTTCCGAAGTGAAGACACAATTCAGCATTTTTTAGAAGAACATGATATTCCAGGTATTGCAGGTATTGATACAAGAGCCCTTACTAAGATTTTGAGAGAAAAGGGTACGATGAACGGAATGATCACTACCAATGAAAATTACAATTTAGATGAAATTCTTCCCCAATTAAAAGAATATAAGACCGGAAATGTGGTGGAAAAAGTAACATGCAAAGAGAAAAAAGTGCTCAAAGGGGACGGAAAGAAAGTGGCTTTGATGGACTTTGGAGCAAAGGATAATATCGCAAAGAGCTTAAATGAACGTGGATGCGAAGTTACTATTTATCCTGCAGGTACAAAGGCAGAAGAAATTATTGCTTCTAATCCGGATGGAATCATGTTGTCTAACGGACCGGGCGATCCTAAGGATTGTGTGGAGATTATTGAAGAGATCAAAAAGCTGTATAATACAGAAATTCCTATTTTTGCTATTTGTTTGGGGCATCAATTAATGGCATTGGCAACCGGGGCAGATACTCATAAAATGAAATACGGACATCGGGGAGGGAATCATCCGGTAAAAGACTTGGAAACAGGCCGAGTATACATATCTTCTCAAAATCATGGATATGTAGTGGACATGGAAAAGATGGATCCGGAAGTGGCAGAAGCAAGCTTTGTGAATGTAAATGACGGAACAACAGAAGGCTTAAAATATAAAAACAAAAATATTTTTACGGTACAGTTCCACCCGGAAGCATGTCCGGGACCGCAGGACAGTACGTTTCTTTTTGACAGATTTATGAAAATGATGGAGGTAACGGAATAATGCCTAAAAATCCTAATATAAAAAAAGTATTGGTTATTGGTTCTGGTCCAATCGTAATTGGTCAGGCTGCTGAATTCGATTATGCGGGAACACAAGCCTGTCGTTCTTTAAAAGAAGAAGGAATTGAAGTAGTCTTAGTAAACTCCAACCCTGCAACGATCATGACAGACAAAGATATTGCAGATAAGGTATATATTGAGCCGTTGACAGTTAAAGTATTAGAGCAGTTGATTATTAAGGAACAGCCGGACAGTGTGCTGCCTACACTAGGTGGACAGGCTGCTTTAAACCTCGCGATGGAATTGGATGAATCTGGTTTTTTACAGAAGCATAATGTAAAACTGATAGGTACCACACCGGAAACCATCAAAAAGGCAGAAGACCGTGAAATGTTCAAAGAAACCATGGAAAAGATCGGAGAGCCATGTGCGCCTTCAGAAATTGTGCATACAGTGGAAGCAGGTATCGAATTCACCAATAAGATTGGTTATCCGGTAGTACTGCGCCCTGCTTATACCTTAGGCGGAAGCGGCGGTGGTATTGCCCATAACGAAGAAGAATTGGTAAATATTTTATCTAACGGACTGCGTTTAAGTCGTGTAGGTCAGGTGTTGGTGGAGCGCTGTATTGCAGGCTGGAAAGAAATAGAATACGAAGTCATGCGTGATGGCAACGGCAACTGCATTACGGTATGTAATATGGAAAACATTGACCCGGTGGGGGTACATACCGGAGACAGTATTGTTGTGGCACCCTCTCAGACACTGGGGGATAAAGAATATCAGATGTTAAGAAGTTCAGCTCTTAACATTATCAGTGAATTAAATATTACTGGTGGATGTAATGTACAGTATGCATTACACCCAAGTACTTTTGAATACTGTGTTATTGAAGTAAATCCTCGTGTAAGCCGTTCCTCGGCACTGGCTTCTAAGGCAACAGGTTACCCGATTGCAAAGGTGGCAGCTAAGATTGCATTAGGCTATACCTTGGACGAAATCAAAAACGCAATTACAGGAAAGACCTACGCAAGCTTTGAGCCTACTTTAGACTATTGTGTAGTTAAGATTCCTCGTCTGCCTTTTGATAAATTTATCATGGCGAAGCGTACCCTTACCACACAGATGAAAGCTACAGGAGAAGTTATGAGTATCTGTACCAACTTTGAAGGTGCATTGATGAAAGCGCTCCGTTCCTTGGAACAGCATGTAGACAGTCTGATGTCCTACGATTTCAGCGATTTAGATAACGCACAACTGGAGGAGGCATTACATCGCGTAGATGACAGACGTATCTTTGTGATTGCAGAAGCGTTACGGCGTGGTGTGTCTTACGATAAGATTAACGAAATCACAAAGATAGATAAGTGGTTTATTGACAAATTTGCAATTTTGGTAGAAATGGAAAATAAACTGCGCAGAGAACCATTAACCAAGGAACTTCTTGCAGAGGCTAAGAGAATAGAATTTCCGGATACTGTCATTGCCAAACTGACAGGAAAAGAAACAGCCCAGATTAAGGCATTGAGAGATGAAGCGGGAATCAAAGCTGCATATAAGATGGTTGACACCTGTGCGGCAGAGTTTGAAGCCACAACACCATATTATTACTCCTGCTTTGGCAGTGAAAATGAAGTTGTGGAAACAAAAGAGAAAAAGAAAGTACTGGTACTTGGTTCCGGACCCATTCGTATCGGACAGGGTATTGAGTTTGACTACTGTTCTGTGCATTCCACCTGGGCATTTAAGGAAGAAGGATGGGAAACCATCATTGTCAATAATAATCCGGAAACAGTAAGTACAGACTTTGATATTGCAGATAAGCTTTATTTTGAACCGCTGACAGCAGAAGATGTGGAAAGCATTGTAGAAATTGAAAAGCCGGACGGGGCAGTGGTGCAGTTTGGAGGACAGACAGCGATTAAGCTGACAGAAGCTTTAATGAAGATGGGTGTGCCGATTCTTGGTACTTCTGCTGAAAATGTGGATGCAGCGGAAGACCGGGAAATCTTTGATCAGATTCTAGAAGACTGCTGTATTCCAAGACCTGCAGGCCATACTGTATTTACCGCAGAAGAAGCAAAGGCAGCAGCAAAGGAACTGGGATATCCGGTACTGGTAAGACCTTCTTACGTACTTGGCGGACAGGGTATGCAGATTGCCATTTCTGATGATGATATTGACGAATTTATCGGAATCATCAATAGAATTACTCAGGAACATCCGATTTTGGTTGATAAATATTTAGTTGGTAAAGAGATCGAAGTGGATGCGGTATGTGACGGTGAGGATATTCTGATTCCGGGTATCATGGAACATATTGAAAGAGCCGGAGTTCACTCAGGGGACAGTATTTCCGTATACCCTGCACAGTCACTGACAGAAAAGCAGAAAAAGATTATTGTGGAATACACAAGAAAACTGGCGAAAGCATTGCATGTAATTGGTTTGATCAATATTCAGTTTATCGCATTTGGCGAAGAAATTTATGTAATCGAAGTGAATCCGCGCTCCAGCCGTACTGTGCCTTATATTTCCAAAGTAACAGGTATTCCTATTGTGAAGCTTGCAACAAAAGTAATCATTGGAAATACTATTAAGGGGCTGGGATATACACCGGGGCTGCAGAAGGAAGCAGATTACATTGCAATCAAGATGCCGGTATTCTCTTTTGAAAAGCTTCGAGGAGCTGATATCAGTCTTGGACCGGAAATGAAGTCTACCGGTGAAGTTCTCGGCATCGCTGAAACCTTTGAAGAGGCACTGTACAAAGCGTTTTTAGGTGCAGGATTCAGTTTGCCGAAACATAAGCAGATGATTATTACTGTAAAAGATGCGGATAAGATGGAAGTAGTGGATATCGCTAAGCGCTTTGAGGCTTTAGGATATAAGATTTACGCAACCAGGAGTACTGCAAGAGTATTAAATGAAAACGGCGTAAAGGCTTCCAAAGTCAATAAGATTGAACAGGAATCTCCAAATCTTATGGATTTGATCTTAGGTCATAAGATCGATCTTGTAATCGATACACCAACCAATGGACGTGATAAGAGCAGAGATGGATTCTTGATTCGCAGAAATGCCATTGAAACAGGTGTGAATGTGCTTACTAGCTTAGACACAGCAAATGCATTGGTTACAAGCATGGAAACAGCTGACAAGCAGCATCTAACATTAATTGATATTGCAACTGTAAGTACTAAATAAACATACAGGCTCCCAAGAGTCAGTTATCGAAAGAATATCTCTTTTTGGGATATTCTTTCGTGTTTTTATTCAAAACCATGGAAAAGTTTCTATAATATTTGGAAATAAATGGTTATTTGTGAATAGAAATGAAAAGGCGCACATATAATAAAATTGGTTACACAGGAAAAGGAGATGCACACATGAAAAATTTATTAATTGCACAGTCAGGCGGTCCCACAGCAGCCATTAACGCAACGGTGGCAGGCATTGTTACCGGAGCAGGAGCCAGTGGAAAAATTGATAAAATTTATGGAGCTGTAAACGGTATTAAGGGTGTTCTGGAAGAAAAATTTGTTTCTTTAAATTCTGTGTTAAAAGATATGGGATGTATCGAACTTCTCTGCCACACTCCGGCAGCCGCATTGGGTTCCTGCCGTTTTAAGCTGGACAGTCTGGAAAAAAGTGATGAACAGTACCGTAAAATTGTCGAAGTGTTAAGAAAATACCATATTGGATATTTTATCTATATTGGCGGTAATGATTCCATGGATACAGTGGATAAATTGTCACGCTACTGTATTATGAATAATATTGATGATATTAAAGTGGTTGGAGCCCCAAAGACCATTGACAATGATCTGGCGGAAACCGATCACTGTCCGGGTTTTGGTTCTGCGGCAAAATACATTGCAACCACGTTCTGTGAGCTGGAAAGGGATTGTAATGTATACGATATGCCTGCAGTTACCATTGTGGAAGTAATGGGAAGAAATGCCGGATGGCTTACAGCTTCTTCAGCGCTGTCTAGGCTCAATGGTGCAGATGGTCCAAGTCTCATATATCTTTGCGAACGGGAATTTGATATAGATAAATTTATTCAGGATGTAAAAGAAAAATTAAAAACAAGACCTGCGATTCTGGTAGCGGTTAGTGAAGGAATCAAGGACAAAAACGGTGTTTATATCTCAGAAAGCCAGCAAAGTGGAGCTGTGGATGTGTTTGGTCACAGTTATATTGCAGGGGCTGCCAGAGTGTTAGAACAGGTGGTAAGAGAACGTATAGGCTGTAAAGTCCGTTCGGTGGAACTGAATCTGATGCAGAGATGTGCTGGTCATGTGGCCAGTGCTACGGATATTGCAGAATCTAAAATGCTGGGACTTCATGCATTTCAGTGTGCAATAGAAGGAATGACAGGCGTTATGGCCGCCGTTATCCGCACCAATTCTAATCCTTATGAAGTGATTTTTAGGCGTGTGAGAGTATCGAAAGTTGCTAATAAGGAAAAAACCGTACCGCTTGAATGGATCACAGAGGAAGGAAATGACATAACAAAGGAAATGATGGAATATCTCACACCACTGATTCAGGGAGAAGTTCATTCTGTTTTTGAAAATGGTATTCCAAAACATATTACATTGTATTAAGTTCATTAAAATCCCAAAGATAAGGCTTTGTATTACAGGAATGTTACAAAGCCTTTAAATTTTATTTAAAATAACGAAAAAATCAATTAAAAAATAGGAAATTTTGCACAATTTGAACAAAAAAGCTTTATTGTTATGAAAAAAAGTGGTATTATAAAATTGTAAATAAGAACAGTTATGTAATAACTGGGGGGATTGGGTTAATAATTAATTAAGAGAATGGGAATTCTGAAGAAAGGAGGATTATTATGGGTTACGATGTAGTTCGAGGATGTGTAAATATGCAAAGTGGGGAACGCCAGAGTTTTTATTTTCGTAATACGGATGGAAATATTGCAAGTTTTATAGCTAAGAATGCCGGTACAGACAATCGAATTGCAGTAGAAAATATTTTCGGAAGAACAATTATTAAGACAGTAGGTTTAAATGGTGTATTTGATGGGGTTCAGTCAGCCATTAAAAGAGTAGGGGCAGAACTTGAACTGATCAAAAGCGGTGCGAAAGAAGCTGATGAACTGGAGTGTTATGAATTAAACAGCATCATTGGATATGAAAGCATAAGTGAACACTTTAACTAATAAATAAATATTTATTACATTGTAAAACAGCAATGGCAGAAATTGGGGTCTGTCGTTGCTTTTTTTTTGTAATCGTTGTATAATGAAAAAATATGAGTAATAAAGCAGGCAATATACTAGGAGGAAATATGGAAAAAATAATTGATATAATTACAAAGGAAGCGGCAAAAGCCTTTTCTGACTGTGGGTACGAAGAAAAATATGGTATAGTATCGGTATCGAATCGCCCGGATTTATGTGAGTACCAGTGTAATGGTGCCATGGCTGCGGCAAAAACTTATAAAAAGGCTCCCATTATGATTGCCAATGAAGTAGTGGAAAGATTAAAGCAAAGCAGAATGTTTTCCATGGTGGAAGCAGTGATGCCTGGATTTATCAATATAAAACTTTCTTTGGATTTTTTAACTAAATATGTGAATGAAATGCTTCACACAGAACATCATGGCTGTGAAAAAGCAAAAGAATCCAAAACGATTATGATAGATTATGGCGGACCAAACGTGGCAAAGCCGTTGCATGTGGGGCATCTGCGTTCGGCTATTATAGGAGAAAGTCTAAAGCGCATGGGACGCTTTCTAGGGCATAAAGTAATCGGCGATGTGCATTTGGGCGACTGGGGGCTTCAGATGGGACTTATTATTACTGAATTAAAGAAAAGGAAGCCGGAGCTAGTATATTTTGATGAAAGTTATACAGGAGAATATCCCACAGAAGCACCCTTTACCATCAGCGAACTGGAGGAAATTTACCCGGCGGCCAGTGCCTATTCTAAGGAACATCCGGAGTACAAAGAAGAAGCTATGGAAGCAACGTATTTACTGCAGCATGGAAACCGTGGGTATCAGGCTTTATGGAATCATATCTTAGAAATTTCCGTGGATGACTTAAAGAAAAATTATAAAAAGCTGAACGTGGAATTTGATTTGTGGAAGAAAGAGTCTGATGCGCAGCCTTATATTCCTGAGATGGTTCAGTATATGAAAGATCAGGGATATGCATATGTAAGTGATGGAGCCCTAGTGGTGGACGTAAAGGAAGAAAGCGATACCAAGGAAATCCCGCCATGTATGATCTTAAAATCAGATGGTGCTTCCCTTTATAATACCACAGACTTGGCGACCATTGTGGAACGTATGAAATTGTTTCATCCTGATGAAATTATTTATGTAGTAGATAAACGCCAGGAACTATATTTTGAACAAGTATTCCGCTGTGCAAGAAAGACAAAACTTGTGGAAGAAGATACATCTCTTCGTTTTCTTGGGTTTGGAACCATGAACGGGAAGGACGGAAAGCCCTTTAAGACCCGTGCGGGTGGGGTAATGCGGTTAGAGCATTTGATTGAGGAAATTAATGACGAAATGTTTCATAAAATTACACAGAATCATGAAGTGGAAGAAGAGGAAGCCAGAGCTACCGCAAAGATTGTGGGACTTTCTGCAATCAAATACGGTGATTTATCAAATCAGGCGTCTAAGGACTATGTTTTTGATGTAGAACGGTTTACTTCCTTTGAAGGGAATACAGGTCCATATATTTTATACACCATTGTGCGTATTAAGTCTATCTTAAATAAATATAAAGAGCAGGGCGGCAGTGTGGATGGATTACAAGCAGTGAAGTTAGAAGAAACTAACGAAAGCACAAAAGCCCTTGTGCTGGAGGCTGCAAGATTTCTTGGTGTCATTGAAAATGCTTTTGCAGAATTGGCGCCCCATAAGGTATGTTCTTATATTTATAATCTTGCCAACACCTTTAATCATTTTTACCATGAAACAAAGATTCTTGGTGAGGAAGACAAAGAGAAAAAAGAAAGCTATATTGCATTGCTGTTGTTGACAGAACAAATTTTAGAAACTTGCATTGATGTGTTGGGGTTTGAAGCAGCGGAGAGAATGTAATATGAGCATTGTAATTGTCAGCGGGGGCAGACTGGAACAGTCTGCCTTGGCTTTTTTCAAAGAAGAACAAGTGGTAATTGGGGTGGATGGCGGACTGAAATTCTGCTATGAAAATTATATTCCGGTAAATTATGCCATGGGGGATTTTGATACCATTGAGCCGGAGATTCTTGATTATTATAAAAAGCAGGAAAAAACACAAATCAGGGCTTATCCACCGGAAAAAGATATAACGGACAGCAAAGCAGCCTTGGAACTGGCAGTACAGTTGATAAAGCAGCAGGGTAAGGTGCGGGGGCTGACAGGTGGCGCAGAAACCTCTGCCATGGAAATTATATTGCTAGGAGGAATCGGAACCAGAATGGATCACACGCTGGCAAATATAGGCTGCTTTAAATATGCTTTGGAACAACAAGTTTCGCTGAAAATTATAGACAGTCATAATTGTATGTATGCTTATGATCATTCTTTCACGATACATAGAAAACAGTTGATATATAACAAGTACTTGTCTTTGTTGGCTATGGGAGCAGAAGTAAACAACCTTACCATCCGTGGTTTGAAATATCAAGTGGAAAATATAACACTTCCCTTGCTGAGTGACTGGGGGGTTAGCAACGAACTACTGGAGGAAAAGGCAGAAATCATTTTCTCCCATGGAATTTTATTAGTAATTGAATCAAGAGATTAGGAGGAAATAAGTTTGAAAAAAGATAATATATTTTTAGCCATCTGGCGGTGTTTGTATCCGCTACTTATTCATGTGTCTGTAAGTTTTGCATTATCTTTTGCTTATATGTTTTTGGTGGCTTTTCTGTTTGCGTTCCAAAGTGCAGCAGGGGAAGATATGACAATTGTTATGGAAAAGGTGTTACAAAATTATACAGAACATGCACTGTATATACTGTTAGCCACATCTGCCATCTGCATTGTGGTATTTGCACTGTTGTTCAGAGCTGATCGGAGAAAGGAACAGCAGGCAGGGCAGAAAGAAACATCAAAAGCGGCATGGATTATATTGGCTGTAATGTCCGTAGCCCTTTGCGTTTCCTTGAATGGGCTGATCAGCCTTAGCGGCCTAAGCGGAATTTCTGCAAAATATCAGGAAGTGGCAGAAACACTGTATTCTGGCGGAATTCTTCTGGAACTGATTACAGTGGGAATATTGGGACCTATATGTGAGGAAATGATATTCCGGGGTTTGATGTTTCAAAGGCTGTGTGGATATGTGAAACCAACCATTGCTGTTCTGATTTCGGCATTGATGTTTGGGTTATATCATGGCAATATTGTACAGGGAGTATATGCGTTCTTTCTAGGCATAGTTATGGCGCTTTGTTATCTTCGTTTTCAGACCATTTGGGCACCGATTTTAATTCATATAATGGCAAATATTACTTCTGTCTGCATTACGGAAATTGCTGTCATCGGCAAAGGACTGGAACAAACAAATGTGTTAATTGTTGCTACAATTATAACAACTATTGTCTGGATACTTGTGGCATGGATTTTATTGAAAAAAAATTCAGAGAGAAATTGACATAAATAGGGAAAAAAGGAAACAATTTCGGTTGTTTCCTTTTATTTATGCTTAAATTATCTGAAAATATATTGAAATAAAACAAATTATCGAATATTCAGACGATTTTGAAAAAATAATTGTTTACACAGGGCGAAAAAAGTAGTATATTAAGAAAGGATAAGACCTAAGTAAAAGCACAACGAAAGGAAGGATTGCAGAGTGAGTAAAGAAATTTCTAAGGCAGCACAGCCGTCATTGTACAGCGAAAGATTTGAACATGATAATTGCGGTATCGGTGCGGTAGTAAACATTAAGGGTATTAAAACTCATCAAACCGTCGAAAACGCTTTAAGAATTGTTGAGAACTTAGAGCACAGAGCAGGTAAAGATGCGGAAGGTAAGACGGGGGATGGTGTAGGTATCCTGTTACAGATTTCTCATAAGTTTTTCTCAAAGGCAGCGAAAGAAGCAGGCATTGAATTAGGAGGAGAAAGAGATTATGGCGTAGGTATGTTTTTCTTCCCGCAGGATGAATTAAAGAGAAGACAGGCAATGAAAATGTTTGAAATCATTGTCAACAAAGAAGGTATGGAATTCTTAGGTTGGAGAGATGTTCCAACAGAACCCTCAGCTCTTGGTCAGAAAGCTATTGACTGTATGCCATGCATTATGCAGGGCTTTGTAAAGCGTCCGGCAGATGTGGCTCAGGGCATTGACTTTGATCGTAAGCTTTATATTGTAAGAAGAGTATTTGAACAAAGTATAGATGAAACATACGTACCATCCTTATCAAGCAGAACTATCGTATACAAAGGTATGTTCTTAGTGGATCAGTTACGTTTGTTCTTTAAAGATTTACAGAATCCGGATTATGAATCCGCAATTGCAACAGTACATTCCCGTTTCAGTACCAACACAAATCCAAGCTGGGAACGTGCACATCCAAACCGCTTTATCGTACACAATGGTGAGATTAATACCATTCGCGGTAACGCAGATAAGATGTTAGCGCGTGAGGAAACTATGGAATCTAGCAAGCTTCACGGCGAGTTGCATAAAGTACTTCCGGTAGTTAACGTAGCAGGTTCTGACTCTGCCATGTTAGATAATACGTTAGAATTTCTTGTGATGTCAGGAATGGATCTTCCGTTAGCAGTAATGATAACAATTCCTGAACCATGGGAAAACAATAAAAATATTGACCAGAAGAAGCGTGACTTTTATCAGTATTATGCAACAATGATGGAACCCTGGGACGGACCTGCATCTATCCTCTTTAGTGATGGAGATATCATGGGGGCTGTATTAGATAGAAATGGTCTTCGTCCATCCCGTTACTATATCACAGAAGATGATTATTTAATCCTTTCCTCTGAAGTTGGTGTTATGGATGTGGACCAGACGAAGGTAGTGGTAAAAGAAAGACTTCGTCCTGGTAAAATGCTCTTAGTAGATACTGTTAAGGGTGAAGTGATTGACGATGAAACCATTAAGACAAGATATGCGGAAAGCCAGCCATACGGTGAATGGTTAGACCGCAATCTGGTAAGATTGAAAGACTTAAAGATTCCAAATCAGCCAGTACCGGAATTGACACCGGAACAGCGCGCAAGATTACAGAAGACTTTTGGCTATACTTACGAAGAATATAAGAGCTCTATCCTGCCGATGGCATTAAATGGTTCCGAATCCATTGCAGCCATGGGAGTAGATATAGCATTACCGGCATTGTCAGGAAAACATCAGCCGCTATTTAATTACTTTAAACAGTTATTTGCACAAGTTACCAATCCGCCTATTGATGCCATCCGTGAAGAGGTAGTTACTTCCACAAGTATTTATATCGGAGAAGACGGAAATCTGTTGGAAGATACAGCAGAAAATTGCCGTGTATTAAAAGTTAAAAATCCGATTCTTACGAATACGGACTTATTAAAAATTAAAAATATGAAGGTTCCGGGCTTAAAAGTAGAAGTGATTCCCATTACTTATTATAAGAGCACCAGTCTGGAAAAGGCTATTGACCGTTTATATGTAGAAGTGGACAGAGCGCACAGAGAAGGTGCAAATATCCTGATTCTCTCTGACAGAGATGTGGAAGAAAACCATGTACCAATTCCTTCTCTGTTGGCGGTTTCAGCAGTACATCAGCATTTAGTGCGTACGAAGAAAAGAACCAGCGTTGCTATTATCTTAGAGAGCGGCGAACCAAGAGATGTACACCATTTCGCCACACTGTTAGGTTATGGTGCGTGTGCCGTAAATCCATATCTTGCACAGGAAACCATCCGTGAATTAATTGAAAGCGGTATGTTAAAAAAGGATTATTATGCGGCAGTGGAAGATTACAACAATGCCATTATCCATGGAATTGTTAAAATTGCTTCTAAAATGGGGATTTCTACCATTCAGTCCTATCAGGGAGCACAGATTTTTGAAGCAGTAGGAATTGATAAGGATGTGGTAGATAAATACTTTACGGATACCGTAAGCCGTATTGGCGGTATCACATTGAAAGATATTGCAGAAGATGTGGAAACCTTACATTCGAGAGCATTTGATCCATTAGGCTTAGAGGTTGATCTGACTCTGGATAGTGTTGGAAAGCATAAGATGAGAAGCGGCGGAGAAGAGCATTTGTATAATCCTCAGACCATTCATCTGTTACAGCAGTCTACCAAGCTTGGTGACTACAAAATGTTCAAGGAATATACAAGCCTTGTAAATAAAGAAGATATGACAGGAAATTTACGTGCTTTAATGGATTTTAATTATCCAAAGAAGGGAATTTCCATTGATGAAGTAGAAAGTGTGGATTCTATTGTTAGAAGATTTAAGACAGGTGCTATGTCTTACGGTTCCATTTCTCAGGAAGCCCATGAAACTTTGGCTATTGCCATGAACACGATTCATGGTAAATCCAACAGCGGTGAAGGTGGAGAAAGTTTGGAACGTCTTACTGTGGGACCGGACGGCTTAAATAAATGTTCTGCAATTAAGCAGGTGGCATCGGGACGTTTTGGTGTAACTTCAAGATATTTAGTAAGTGCCCAGGAAATTCAGATTAAAATGGCGCAGGGAGCTAAGCCTGGTGAAGGCGGACACTTGCCTGGTGGAAAAGTATATCCATGGGTTGCAAAGACCAGACATTCCACACCAGGTGTAGGCTTGATCTCACCGCCACCACACCATGATATTTATTCTATTGAAGATTTAGCACAGTTGATTTATGACTGTAAGAATGCAAATAAAGACGCACGTATTTCTGTCAAACTTGTTTCAGAAGCAGGTGTAGGTACCGTTGCAGCCGGTGTGGCAAAGGCAGGTGCACAGGTTATTCTGATTTCAGGTTATGACGGCGGTACCGGTGCGGCACCTAAGAGTTCGATTCACAATGCAGGCCTTCCATGGGAAATTGGTCTGGCAGAAACACATCAGACACTGATCATGAACGGACTTCGTAACAAGGTGCGCATTGAAACAGACGGTAAACTTATGAGTGGACGTGATGTTGCCATTGCTGCATTATTGGGAGCAGAAGAATTTGGATTTGCTACGGCACCATTGGTAACTATGGGATGTGTTATGATGAGAGTATGTAACTTAGATACCTGTCCTGTAGGTGTGGCAACACAGAATCCGGAACTTCGAAAGAGATTTAAAGGAAAACCGGAATATGTGATCAACTTCATGAAGTTTGTGGCAGAAGAACTCCGTGAATACATGGCAAAACTGGGTGTCAGAACGGTAGATGAACTGGTGGGCAGAACTGATCTGTTGAAGGTAAAAGAAAACTTAAAGGGCAGAGCTGCTAAGATCGACTTATCAGGTATCTTAAACAATCCTTATGCCAACGATAAAAAGGTTATTTTTGACCCAAAACAGGTATATGACTTTAAATTAAATGAAACAGCAGATGAAAAGATTCTGTTAAAGCAGTTTAAATCAGCACTGGACAGTAAGCAGAAGAGAAGTATTGAGGTAGACGTAACTAACACAGACCGTTCCTTCGGTACCATCTTTGGTTCTGAAATCACTAAGAGATATGGTGATACGCTAGAAGAAGATACCTTTACCGTAAAATGTACCGGTGCCGGCGGACAGAGCTTTGGTGCATTTATTCCTAAGGGACTGACACTGGAACTGGTGGGCGACAGCAATGACTACTTTGGTAAGGGACTTTCCGGCGGTAAGCTGATTGTATACCCTCCAAAGGGAATTAAGTTCAAACAGGATGAAAACATCATCATTGGTAATGTTGCCTTATATGGTGCTACCAGCGGTGAAGCATATATTAATGGTGTTGCCGGAGAACGTTTCTGCGTTCGTAATTCAGGTGTCACTGCGGTAGTAGAAGGCGTTGGAGAACATGGATGTGAATATATGACCGGTGGTCGTGTGGCTGTTCTTGGAAAAACCGGAAAGAACTTTGCGGCAGGTATGAGCGGTGGTATTGCTTATGTATTAGATGAAGACAGTGATTTATATCAGAAATTAAATAAAGCAATGGTTTCTATTGAGGAAATTACAAACAAATACGATGTAGTAGAATTAAAAGATATGATTCAGGCACATGTAGCATATACCAATTCTGAAAAAGGTAAAGAAATTTTAGACAATTTCAAAGAATATTTACCTAAATTTAAGAAGATTATTCCACATGATTACAAACGTATGTTAAATACCATCGTGCAGATGGAAGAAAAAGGTTTAAGCAGCGAACAGGCACAGATTGAAGCATTCTACGCAAATAGAGGATAAGGAGGGAAAGAAAAAATGGGAAAACCAACAGGATTTTTGGAATACGAGAGAGAAACAAGCAAGGCAGTAAAACCAAAGGACAGAATTAAGAATTTCAATGAATTCCATACCCCTCTGCCAAAGGAACAGCAGCAGAAGCAGGGTGCCCGCTGTATGGCATGCGGCGTACCATTCTGTCAGTCAGGTATGACCGTTGGCGGAATGGCATCCGGTTGTCCATTACACAACCTTGTTCCGGAATGGAATGATTTAGTATATGTAGGAAACTGGAAGGAAGCATATAATCGTCTGAAGAAGACAAATAATTTCCCGGAATTCACATCCAGGGTATGCCCTGCACTTTGTGAAGCTGCCTGCACCTGCGGATTTAACGGGGATGCAGTTTCTGTAAAGGAAAATGAATATGGCATTATTGAAAATGCATATGCAGAAGGCTATGCAGCTCCAAAGCCCCCAAGAGTTCGCACGGGAAAGAAGGTAGCGATCGTAGGTTCCGGTCCTTCCGGCCTTGCGGCTGCTGATCAGTTAAATAAGCGCGGACATTCTGTTACGGTATTTGAAAGATCTGACCGTATCGGCGGACTTTTGATGTACGGAATTCCAAACATGAAGTTAGAAAAGCACATTATTGACCGTAAAGTGGAAGTAATGAAAGCAGAAGGTGTTGAATTTGTAACAAATGCCAACGTAGGTAAGGATGTAAAGGCAGCAAAACTTTTGAAAGAATATGATAAAGTTATCTTAGCATGTGGTTCTTCCAACCCAAGAGATATCAATGTTCCGGGAAGAGATGCAAAAGGGATTTATTTTGCAGTGGATTTTCTGTCAGCAACCACAAAGAGCCTTTTAGATTCTGATTTAAAGGACGGTAAATATATTTCCGCCAAGGGTAAAAAAGTTGTGATCATCGGAGGCGGTGATACAGGTAATGACTGTGTGGGAACTTCCATCCGTCACGGTGCAGCATCTGTCACACAGATTGAAATGATGCCAAAGCTTCCGGATGAAAGAGCAGAGGACAATCCATGGCCGGTATGGCCAAAGGTCTGCAAAACAGATTATGGTCAGGAAGAAGCCATTGCAGTATTTGGTCATGATCCGAGAATTTACCAGACTACAGTAAAAGAGTTTGTAAAAGATAAGAATGGAAATCTGACTAAGGTAATTACCGTAAAATTAGAGCAAAAGAAAGATGAAAAAACAGGAAGAATGATGATGAGTGAAGTTGCGGGAAGTGAAAGCACTTTAGAAGCAGATATCGTTCTGATCGCAGCAGGATTCTTAGGCTGCCAAAAATATGTGGCAGATGCTTTTGGCGTAAAATTAAATGAAAGAACCAATGTAGCAACAGAAGCCGGAAAATACAATACAAACATAGAAAATGTATTTGTGGCAGGTGATATGCATAGAGGACAGTCCTTGGTAGTATGGGCCATCCGCGAAGGAAGAGAAGTAGCAAAAGAAGTAGATTTGAGCTTGATGGGCTATACAAACCTTTCTGTACAGTAATTTCATAAAGAGAAAAAAGACCTGCGGGCACCAGACAAATGGTGTGCCGCAGGTCTTTTGCATGTCATAATTCAGCCTTATTGTTTGCTTATAGGTTCATAAGTGATGCCAATGCTTCTCATTAATGTAGAGGCAACGCGAACGTAAACTAACTGTCAAGGGAACTAAGGCTCTCCCCAAAATTGTCGGGCCTAAGTTGCCCTTGACAGTGGATTTCATATTCGCTATTTCCACTTGTATTGGGAGGATTTTGTGTCTATTATAGGCGTCTTGGCAGCCCGCAGGCGGAACTGCTGCATTTTCCATCATAGATTTGCGGAAAAGAATTGCAATTCTCCGGTGAAAAAGGTAATATATAAGTAAAATTATGGAAAATTATGGACAATAGTATTGGAATGGGGAAGTAAAAAATGAAAAGAATAGCCAAATACTATAAGTTTTTTTATATATGTTTAATAATTGTGCTTATACTCACATGCTGCTTGATTTACGGAAACACGAATTCAGAGAGTGGATACTATCATAATCTTCAAATAGAAGAATGGAATGATGGGTGGTTTTTGGAGGGCACTAATGAAGAAGTGGTGCTTCCTGTAAAATTAAATGACCGTAAGGATGAATACACCAGCATTTTTAGGTATTTAACGGAAGATACCAATGAGGAGTACATTTGCTTTCGCACGGACCATTCTTATGTGCGTGTATATGCGGATGATAAATTGATTTATGCATTTGGGGATCAGGAGAAAATTTTATTCGGAAAAACACCGGGAAGCATTTGGAACATTATTCCTATTCATAATTTAGAGGCCGGAACAAAATTGACAATATCTGTCATGTGCCCATATACCATGTATGCAGGAAAGTATAGAACGATCATAGAGGGAAGTAGGGCAGATATCCTATTATATATATTTCGAGACAGTGCTCCTTTGATTTTAATGACAATTATTCCGATGATCGTAGCAGTGTTTCTTGTTGTAGTACATATATGTTTTCATAAAGAATTTACACCGATGGTATTTATAAATGCAGGGGTGTGTTATCTCCTATTGGCAATATGGAGTTTTACTGAGACCAGAGGATGGCAATTCTTTTTTAATAATGCTTATGTAATACAAATGATAAATTTCGTGTCATTTTCGCTGGTGATTGCAGCCATAGCAGTTTCACTGGAGCAGATGGGGTTTATAAAGAATGGAAAGCACTTTCAAATATTATTGTTTGTGGATTTTGCAATTCCAATCTTGCAGATTATGATACAGCTTCTTGGTATTGCAGACTTTTTTGAAATGTTGTTTGTGATTCATATGTTAGATGCGGTAAATGTATTTGTTTTCAGCACAGATTTTATTGTCAGCTTTTATAAAAAGAAAAAAAGTCCCAAAAATTTTCTATTGTCAGCTGTCATGTATGTAACAGTGTTTTCCAGCCTTGTTTTGGATTTGGTAGATTTTTATGTGTGGGATAAATTTGGAAATGGATTTTTTTCAAGAATCGAATTATTGCTCATTATAACAGCAGCAGGAATTTGCGCTGTGAAAAAAGCCATTTCTATGTATGCAGAGAATATTGAAAAAGTAACATATCAGAGAATGGCGTTTACAGATGCTATGACGGGAATGAAAAACCGCCGTGCATTTGACCGTGATACGGAAGGCTTACAAAATCAAAATGATATAGTGACAATTTTGTATGCGGATATGAACGGTTTGAAACAGATCAATGATAATATGGGACACCAGAAGGGAGATGAAGCGATTAAATTGGTTGCGGACAAACTTTTGCGTTTTGGAGAGCAGGGGAATTTCTGTTATCGTTTAGGTGGTGATGAGTTTTGTATCATTGCTTCTAATAGGACAGCGGAAAGCATGGAGGAGGAATGTGTCCGTATTAATAAAGAACTGAAAGAGTATGAGCATGATTTTGTTCATGGGCTGAGTATCGCTTATGGAGCTATGGATTACAAGCCGGAGAATGGCGATAAATTGTTTGAAGTGATGAAAAGTGCGGATCAGAAAATGTATGAGAAGAAGCAGAGAATGAAAAGCCAAATTTAGGAAAGGGTTGCATTTTTAAAGAAAATTAGCTATAATATTGCACAGAGTGTGACAGAGGTTGCATGAAGGGGTACACCACCGCGGGTGTAGCTTTCTTCATGTAACCTTTTTTGCTAAGTAATTTGCTGGGAAGAAAGGAGATTTTATGGTTAGGATAAATGGAATTAACATGGAGAGGATAGAGGGAAAAACCATTGCAGAATATTTAGAGCAGGCAGGTTTTGACAGCAGCAGGGTGGCAGTGGAGCGAAATGGAGCCATTGTGCCTAAGAAAAGCTATGAGGAAGTAATCATTACTGAGGCAGATACCATAGAAGTGGTAAGTTTTGTAGGCGGGGGATGAGGTATGGTTACGAAGAAGCAGTTAGAACAGGCAATGGATCAGAGATTTTCCAAAGAAGTTTATGAAAAATTTAAGCAGGCAAAAGTTTGTATCGCAGGGTTAGGAGGACTTGGATCCAATATTGCCGTTATGCTGGCTAGAAGTGGCATTGGCACTTTAAAGCTCATTGATTTTGATATGGTGGATATCACAAATCTGAACCGCCAGGCATACCGAATAGAACATATTGGTATGCCAAAAACCAGAGCCTTAAGGGAAATAATTGGAGAAATTAACCCATATATCAAGGTGGAAACCATACAAGCCAAGGTTATGGGAGAAAATCTGGAAAAATTTTTTGCAGGAGAAACATTAGTTTGTGAAGCTTTTGACAATCCGGAATATAAGGCAATGCTGGTGAATTATTTACTGGAACGGCAGCCTAAAACTATTGTGGTGTCTGGGTCCGGTATGGCAGGCGTGGGCAGCAGTAACCAGATTTGTACAAGACAGAAAATGAAACGTTTGTATGTGTGTGGTGATGGTGAAAGTGATGCATATGCAGGTATGGGACTGCTGTCACCCAGAGTCAGTATTTGTGCAGGACATCAGGCCAATATGCTGCTGCGGTTGATTTTAGGGGAAACAGAAAGCTAGAACCAGTAATCAGACAGCAATAAAATTTATAGGATTAGAAAGGAAAGAAACATGAAAGAGGATAAATTAGTATTAGGCGGACATGAGTTTGATTCCAGATTTATTTTAGGTTCTGGAAAATATAATGTGGAACTGATTGAGGCAGCAGTGAAATATGCAGGTGCACAAATGATCACACTGGCATTGCGCCGGGCAAATTCCAATGGTCAGGGAAATATTTTGGATTATATTCCTGAGGGTGTGACCCTTCTGCCTAACACCTCCGGTGCCAGAAATGCAGAGGAGGCGGTCAGGATCGCAAGGCTGGCTAGAGAAATAGGTTGTGGAAATTTTGTAAAGGTAGAGGTGATTCGTGACAGTAAATATCTGCTTCCTGACAATTACGAAACAATAAAGGCAACAGAAGCACTGGCAAAGGAAGGCTTTGTGGTGCTGCCATATATGTATCCAGACTTAAACGTTGCCAGAGATTTGGTGAATGCGGGAGCAGCGGCAGTGATGCCTTTGGCTTCGCCTATTGGCACCAATAAAGGTTTGGTGACCAAAGAATTTATTGCTATGCTGATAGAAGAAATTGATTTGCCAATCATTGTGGATGCAGGAATCGGAAGACCTTCTCAGGCATGCGAAGCCATGGAAATGGGAGCGGCGGCAGTGATGGCAAACACTGCTATAGCAACCGCAGGGGATATTGTGGCAATGGCAGGTGCCTTTAAAGCGGCCATAGAAGCAGGGCGTGCCGCTTATCTGGCAGGGCTTGGACGTGTGCTGTATGAGGGGGCTTCAGCGTCCTCTCCGCTGACGGGATTTTTGCAGGATTAATTAAGAGGAAGCGTTAAGAATTAACAATCAGCAGACAGAAGACAGAAAAGAGGGTAACTATGGAACAAATGAATCATATGGAATATATGGAAGGGATGGAAGTGATTGCTTCTGATATTATGGAGCAGGTGATTGCTTCTATGGAAGAATATGATTATAAGGCATATTCAGAGCAGGATGTTATTGCAGCATTAAAACAAGAGAGATTAACGCCAAAGGATTTTGGGGCATTGTTATCTCCGGCAGCAGCCCCCTATTTAGAAGAAATGGCCAGACGTGCAAAAGTAGAAACTGCGAAACATTTTGGCAATTCTGTATACTTATTTACACCTATATATATATCGAATTACTGTGAAAATTATTGTGTATATTGTGGTTTTAACTGTCACAATCAGATTCGTCGTGCGAAACTTTCCAAGGACGGCATGGAAAGAGAAATGGAGGCAATCGCCAGTACAGGGCTGGAAGAAATATTGATTCTTACAGGAGAGAGCCGTAAAATGTCGGATTTGTCATATATCGGAGAAGCCTGCAAAATAGCTAGAAAATACTTTAAAATGGTGGGACTTGAAGTATATCCCATGAATGTGGAAGAATACGCTTATTTGCATCAGTGTGGTGCGGATTTTGTGACGGTGTTTCAGGAAACATACGATTCGGATAAATATGAAGCATTGCATTTAGCAGGGCATAAACGGGTATTTCCATATCGTATCAATGCTCAAGAGCGTGCCTTGATGGGCGGTATGCGTGGTGTGGCTTTTGCAGCGCTGCTGGGGCTGGCGGATTTCCGCAAAGATGCATTTGCCACAGGAATACATGCTTATCTGATTCAGAAAAAATATCCTCATGCAGAAATTTCCTTTTCCTGCCCCAGACTGCGCCCTATTATTAATAACGATAAGATTAATCCAAAGGACGTACATGAAAGAGAATTGCTTCAAGTGATGTGTGCTTACCGTATTTTTATGCCTTATGCAGGTATGACGATATCCACCAGAGAACGTGCCGGCTTCCGCGACCATGTGGTCGGTCTGGCGGCAACTAAGATTTCGGCAGGCGTCAGCACCGGTATAGGAGAACATCAGGAGGGAGGAGAGCAGGGAGATGACCAATTTGAGATTGCAGATACCAGAAGTGTGGCGGAAGTAGTATCTGCAGTTAAAAATCAGGGGCTGCAGCCTGTTATGAATGACTATGTGTTCGTATAAAAGGATTGCAGTAACTGCTGCAAAATTAGCAGAGGTGTCCTTGACAGAACAAGTTCGCAATATCATAGGTATCCAAAAGCCGGATATGCTGATTTTACGGGAAAAGGAGCTGAATGCAGAAGAATATCAGGCACTGGCAATACAGGTACTTACGGTTTGTGATGAAAAAGGAATCGAATGTGTTCTGCACAGCTTTGTGGATGTGGCACAGAAACTAGGAGTGAAAAAAATACATTTGCCCCTCAATACTCTTAAAAAACAGCAGAGAGATTTGAGTTTTTTTCAAACGATTGGTGTGTCTGTACACAGCAGGGAGGAAGCAGAGGAAGCATATAAGTTAGGCGCTACTTACCTGATAGCAGGGCATATTTTTGCAACAGACTGTAAAGCAGGTCTGCCTGGCAGGGGGCTAGAATTTCTGCGGCAGGTTTGTGAAGCAGTTCCGATTCCTGTTTATGGAATTGGGGGTATTAATAATGATAATACAAAATTGGTAAAGGCAGTCGGGGCAGCGGGCGAGTGCAGAATGTCCTATTATATGAAGTTAAAGGAGAGAGCAACATGATTACAAAAACAAAATTAACAGTAAGATATGCAGAAACAGACCAGATGGGAATTGTACATCATTCAAACTATCCTGTATGGTACGAAGCTGGCAGGACGGATTTTATTAAGGCCATGGGAAGGAGTTATTCTCAGATAGAGGCAGAAGGAGTACTTTTTCCATTGCTGGAGCTGCATTGCAAATATATTCAGGCGGCAAAGTATGAGGACGTGGTCATCATAGAAACCACACTTACTAAATTAACCATGGTAAAGGCAGAATTTTCTTATAGAGTATACCGGGAAAGGGATGGTGTGCTGTTAAACACAGGAAGCACTGTTCACGGCATGGTGACAAAAGAACTGCGCCCGGTGAATATGAAAAAAGAAAAGCCGGAAATCTATACCATGTTGGAAAAAGTATTGGAAATATAAGAAAAAAGGCAAGAATACTTTATATAAATTTTACATACAATAGGAAGAAATGTAAAAAAAGTAAATTGTTTCTAAAAAAAATATGAAATTACAAATTATTATAAAAAGTGAGAAAACGAGAGGAAAATGAAGATAAACGAATATATTTGTGAATAAATTAGAATAAATTCAGATAAATAGCGTTGCACATTGGGCGCAAAGTGTTAATATATGACTATCGGTTAGCACTCAATGAAAACGAGTGCTAATAAAACGAGTGAGATAACAAGTCATAGATATAAAGGAGGAAAAATAACATGACATTAAAACCATTAGGCGACAAAGTAGTTTTAAAACAATTAGAAGCAGAGGAAACAACAAAATCCGGTATTGTTTTGCCGGGGCAGTCCAAGGAAAAGCCGCAGCAGGCAGAAGTAATTGCTGTTGGACCGGGTGGTGTTGTTGACGGAAAGGAAGTAACAATGCAGGTGAAGGTTGGAGATAAGGTAATCTATTCTAAATATGCCGGAACTGAAGTAAAACTTGGCGATGATGAATATATCGTAGTAAAACAGAACGATATTGTAGCAATTGTAGAAGACTAAGACTAATTTTGGAAAGTTTATAAATCAGGAGGAATTAAACATGGCAAAGGAAATTAAATACGGAGCAGAAGCCAGAGCAGCATTAGAAGCAGGTGTAAATAAATTAGCAAATACAGTAAGAGTAACTATCGGACCAAAGGGAAGAAATGTAGTACTTGATCGTTCTTTCGGAGCACCAATGATCACCAATGATGGTGTAACCATTGCAAAGGAAGTAGAATTAGAAGATGCTTTTGAGAACATGGGAGCACAGTTAGTAAAAGAAGTTGCCACAAAGACAAATGATGTGGCTGGTGATGGTACCACAACAGCTACCGTTCTTGCACAGGCAATGGTAAATGAAGGAATGAAGAACTTAGCAGCAGGTGCTAACCCGATTATCTTAAGAAAAGGTATGAAGAAAGCAACAAAAGCAGCGGTAGAAGCAATCCAGAACATGGCTTCTCCGGTACAGGGCAAGAATCATATTGCAAAGGTAGCGGCAATTTCTGCGGCAGACGAAGAAGTAGGTAACATGGTAGCAGATGCCATGGAAAAAGTTTCTAAAGACGGTGTGATTACTATCGAAGAATCTAAGACAATGCAGACAGAACTTGATTTAGTAGAAGGTATGCAGTTTGATAGAGGATATATCTCCGCATACATGGCTACGGATATGGAAAAGATGGAAGCAGTATTAGAAAATCCATATATCCTGATCACAGACAAGAAGATTTCTAATATTCAGGAAATCCTTCCATTATTAGAGCAGATCGTACAGTCTGGTGCAAAACTTCTTATCATTGCAGAAGATGTAGAAGGTGAAGCATTAACTACATTGATTGTAAACAAATTAAGAGGAACATTTAATGTAGTGGCTGTTAAGGCTCCGGGATACGGTGACAGAAGAAAAGAAATGTTAAAGGATATTGCAATCCTTACAGGCGGTCAGGTAATTTCCGAAGAACTTGGCATGGACTTAAAAGAAGCTACATTAGATATGTTAGGACGTGCAAAATCTGTAAAAGTTCAGAAAGAAACTACTATTATTGTAGACGGTGAAGGTTCTAAGGAAGAAATCGCAGCACGTGTGGGACAGATTAAGGCTCAGTTAGAAGAAACTACATCTGATTTTGATAGAGAAAAATTACAGGAAAGACTTGCTAAGATGGCAGGTGGTGTTGCAGTAATCCGTGTTGGTGCAGCAACAGAAACAGAAATGAAAGAAGCAAAACTTCGTATGGAAGATGCTTTGGCAGCTACTAAGGCAGCAGTAGAAGAAGGAATTATCGCAGGAGGTGGTTCTGCATATATCCATGCTTCTAAGGAAGTGGCTAAATTAGTGGAAACATTAGACGGTGATGAGAAGACAGGTGCTAAACTTATCTTAAAGGCATTGGAATCTCCATTATACCACATTGCAGCAAATGCAGGATTAGAAGGTTCTGTTATCATCAGCAAAGTGAAAGAATTAGAACCAGGTATGGGATTTGACGCTTTAAATGAAAAATATGTAAACATGGTAGAAGCAGGAATCTTGGATCCGGCTAAGGTTACAAGAAGTGCTTTACAGAACGCTACCAGCGTTGCATCTACTTTACTTACAACAGAATCTGTTGTGGCAAATATCAAAGAAGATGCTCCGGCAATGCCAGCAGGTGGTGCTCCGGGAATGGGAATGATGTAATACCTTGCATCTGCACAAAGGGGTTGGCACAGGGCGAGATAATTCTCCCCTGTGCCGGCCCCTGTTTTGATTCAATTCAAATATTATTTATTCCTCAGCATACAAAAATTCCAAAAAGTTCCAGACTTGTTCTAAACGTTCTGAGTTGTAAGGTATGGTAAAATATATGGTTCCGTCTTCGTATAAATTCCGCTCCTGCTGTTGAAGTCTTTGCAGAACGGGAGAATTGCTGATATCTATACCTGCTGCATAACTGTTTGTAACATTTCCGCCATCATCAAGAATTTCTATCATAATCAGCTGATTCTGAAAGCGCTGATACAAGTCTTTTGGTATAGATGTTTCCAAATTCAAAAATATTTCCCGTTCACCAAAATAGTCAAACATTTCCTGATTACAGAAGAAAAAGTCAATCTCTTTCATGTCCAAGTCAGTCATTACCTTGGTGTATGCTACGGTACTCATCTGATCCTTTATGGTGGTGTCAATGTAAACGGAACAGTTAAAATGAGCGTTGTAGTTATCCGAGTTATATGTGCCAAAAGAAGCATATTCCTCTAAAAGTTTCTGAGTCTGATTGTCCCCCCAGTCAGTGTTAAGCAGATAGCCATTAAGAAGTGTGGGTTTGGAATTATCAAACCAGATAAGAATGCTCCCTATGATCAAAGCAAGCAGTAAGAGAAAGCCAAACAAATGGAATTTATAATAATCCCACAAGTACTCTAGTTTTTCACCAAAAGAGAGCCGGCGAAAACAGATTTTTGAATGTATCGTGTCTTTATCTTTCATTATCGTCCTCCTGAAACAAATTTTAGCAAAATAAGCAGTAATAAACTGTAAAAATAAGTATAACATATCCTATAAGAGAAAAAATAAAAAAAATATGAAATGTCATAAACAATTAAAAAAATGCTTTAAATATTTTGTAGGTTTGGTATAATTAGATTATCTGATTTTTAGAACAATATAGATTTCGTTTTAGGAGGAAAGGAAATGAGTGAATCTTATACAGAACTGTTAATCAAAAGAAAACCGGCATTTGCAATGATTTTAATAAAATCATTGTTGATTGGACTGACTGGAGCATGTTTCGCACTGACTCTGTTGGGAAATCCTTTTACATTGCTGGGGGTGGTGATTTTCGGAGCCATTTTCTATGTGGTAAGAGGAAAAACAGATTTAGAATATGAATATTTGTATTTAAGTGGTGAATTAAGTGTAGATAAGATTATCAATAAGCAGAAAAGAAAACCATTGATCAATATGCAGATGGAAAAAGTAGAGTTAGTTGCACCTACTGATTCGGAGAAGTTAAGCCAATATAAAAATAAATCTTTGAGGAAGCTTGATTTTTCTAGCCATACGGGAAGACCAAGCTATACAGTGATCTACCATGGAAAGGAGATTCAGTATCAGGTGGTGGTTGAACTGAATGAAGAAATTGTAAATGCTATGTATAATGTGGCACCGAGAAAGGTTTTTAAGGCTTAGGAAGCACACAAAATAGAAAACTTGTAAAATAATGTTGAAATATGAAAAATCTTTGTTGACATGTAGGGAAAAGTCTGTTAAACTTAGTCAATACCGAGAAATTAAAATGAATATGCAGTAATAATATAGAAACGATGATGTTTCAGATGTTTCATCAGATAGAAAGCGGATAGAATTATCCGCTTTCTATTGACATTTACACGGGTAAAAAGCAGTAACTTTTTCTGCCAAATATAAATGTATAAAGAAAGCGAGGACATTATAATGGGTAAAATTATCGGTGAAGGCATTACATTTGATGACGTACTTTTAGTACCGGGCTATTCAGAAGTTATTCCAAATCAGGTAGATTTATCTACGCAGCTCACAAAGAAGATTAAACTTAATATTCCCATGATGAGCGCAGGCATGGACACAGTAACAGAGTACAGAATGGCAATAGCCATGGCAAGACAGGGCGGAATTGGTATTATTCATAAGAATATGTCAATCGAAGCTCAGGCTGAAGAAGTCGATAAAGTAAAACGTTCAGAGAATGGTGTTATTACGGATCCATTTTACTTATCACCGGAACATACCTTAGAAGATGCTAATAATTTAATGGCAAAATTCAGAATTTCCGGTGTACCTATTACAGAAGGTAAAAAGCTGGTTGGTATCATTACAAACCGTGATCTTAAATTTGAAACAGATTTTTCTAAAAAAATTAAAGAATCGATGACCTCGGAAGGTCTTGTTACTGCACAAGAAGGAATTACTTTAGATGAAGCAAAGAAGATTCTTGCTGCTTCCCGAAAAGAGAAGCTTCCAATTGTGGATAAAGATTTTAACCTTAAGGGTTTAATTACCATCAAGGATATTGAAAAGCAGATTAAATATCCTTTAGCTGCCAAGGACGCACAGGGCAGACTGCTTTGTGGTGCAGCAGTGGGAATTACCGCAAATGTATTAGAGAGA
>CASEML010000049.1 GCA_949289145.1 uncultured Eubacteriales bacterium
TGCTTTGGCATGGTTAATCGCTTCAATGGTCTGCGGCATAACACCATCATCTGCAGCTACTACCAAAATGGCAATATCTGTTGCGTTGGCACCACGCATACGCATGGCTGTAAATGCCTCATGCCCAGGTGTATCCAGAAATGTAATCTTCTGTCCATTGCACTGCACCACATAAGCACCGATATGCTGCGTAATACCGCCGGCCTCTTTATCGATTACATTCGTATCACGAATGGCATCTAAAAGTGATGTTTTACCGTGGTCAACATGACCCATAACACAGACTACCGGTGGTCTGGCAACTAAATCTGCTTCATTTTCTTCTTCTTCCTTTAAAAGTTCTGCGATTACATCGACCTTTTCTTCCGGTTCGCAGATTACATTGTATTCTAAGGCAATTTCTTCTGCCATATCGAAATCAATTTCCTGATTTACAGTAACTATAGTTCCCTGCATAAACAGCTTCTTTACGATAGCTGCCGGCTGAACTTTCAATTTATCTGCCAGTTCCTTAATAGTCAGACTTTCAGGAATCGTAATCGTTTTAATCGTTTCTTCTTTTTCCTTGGCAACAGCTTTTGGCTGTGTACTATTTTTATTTTCCTGTTTCACTTGTTTTCCCTGATTATTTTGTTCCTTATACTTATCCCTTTTATCATTTTTGTTTCCTTTATTATTCTCCTGCTTTTTAACTGTATTATCCTGAGGTTTTTTGCTTTCTTTGCTATTTTTGCCATTGTTTTTGCCGTTTTTCCTGTCATTTTTAGTCTTCTGGCTGTTTTGAGGATGATACACTTGTGTAATATTTTTCTTTTCCTGCTGTGGTTCACTTGTCTTTTCTTCTTTTACACCGATTCCCAGTGCTTTTTTTACAAGTTCTATTTCATTATCATCCACAGAGCTCATAGTTTTCTTTTCAATGCCCTGTTCTTTTAATATATTTATAATTTCTTTACTTTCTCTGGCAAGTTCCTTTGCCAGTTCATGTACTCGCATTTTTGACATACTTAATACCTCCATTATTCAGTTGTTGTTTGTGCTAATTGCTTTCTAATTGCCTTTGCAAATCCCTCATCCACTACTGCAAGAGAGGCTCTAAGCTCTTTTCCCATGGCGTGTCCCAAGCTTATCTTTTCACTGAAAAAGCAGATGGGCACTTCATAAAATTCACACATATTTTTAAACTTTTTCTTAGTATTCTCCGAGGCATCTTCCGCTACCATCACAAGATATGCCTTATCGGATTTCACCATTTTTTCTGTCATAAATTCACCGCTGAAAACTTTTCCTGCCTTTGTTGCAAGCCCCAACAGCGAACTCACCTTATTATTTTGTGCCAAGTGCATCAAACTCCTTTTTCAGACTTTCGTATATGTCCTTGCTGACCGGCATTTTGAAAGACCGTTCCAATCCTTTATTTTTCACTGCCTGATTTAAGCACTCCTGCTTATAACAAAGGTATGCTCCTCTTCCGTTCTTTTTTCCGGTAGTGTCAACAATAATTTCATTTTCACTGGTCTTTAATACCCTCAGCAATTCCCGTTTATCCTTCATTTCTCCACAGCCAATGCATTTGCGGAGAGGTATTTTTTTCGTTGTACTCAAAGAATCACTTCCTAAATCTTATTCTTCCATTTCACTGAATTCTTCTGAAAATTCCAATTCTTCCATTTCTTCCACATTCTCCGGCATTTCAAAATCATCGGCTTCTTTCGCTTGTGATTCACTTTTGATGTCAATCTTAAATCCGGTTAATCTTGCAGCAAGTCTGGCGTTCTGCCCTTCTTTACCGATGGCTAAGGATAACTGGTAATCCGGTACCACCACTCTGGCTGTCTTTTCGTCTGCATCTGCAATAACAGAGACAACTTTTGCAGGGCTTAATGCATTTTCAATCAACACTGCCGGATTTTCACTCCAGTTGATAATATCAATCTTTTCTCCGCGCAGTTCATTTACAATGGCATTAACTCTGGCTCCGTTCATACCTACACAAGCACCTACCGGATCCACATCTGGATTGTTAGACCAAACTGCAATTTTTGTTCTGGAACCTGCTTCTCTGGCAATACTTTTGATTTCCACTGTCCCATCCTTAACTTCTGTTACTTCTGCTTCAAAAAGACGTTTTACCAGTTCCGGATGTGTTCTTGACACTAGGATACGCGGTCCCTTTGGCGTATCTTTTACTTCTAAAATATATACTTTAATTCTTTCTGTAGGCATAAATACTTCGCCTTTTACCTGTTCATTTTCATTTAACATGGCATCGGCTTTTCCAAGATTAATACTGATATTTTTCCCCACCTGACGCTGTACAATACCCGTAACCACGTCTTTTTCTTTTCCATAATACTGATTATACAGTACCTTTCTTTCCTCTTCACGAATCTTCTGTAAAATCACATTTTTTGCACTCTGTGTTGCAATACGTCCAAATTCTTTTGATTTTACTTCAATATTTACAATATCACCTAATTCGTATTTAGAATCTATAAGCTTAGCATCCACCAGACTGATTTCCTGTGTATTATCTTCTACTTCTTCTACAACAGTCTTTTCTGCATATACTCTGAATTCGCCATTTTCTTTATTGATTTCTACTCTAATATTATCAGACTTTCCGAAATGATTCTTACACGCTATAATAAGAGAATTTTCAATGGCTTCCAGCATAGTTTCTTTGCTGATATCCTTCTCCCTTTCCAGTGTATTTAATGCTTCTAAAAGTTCTGTGTTCATTTTTTTCTTATCCTCCTACTTAATTTTATACTAAAAATCAAATGCTAATCGAATCAGTGCAATATCATTTCTTGATATTGTCATTTCATTTTCTTCATCCAACTGTAATGTTACACTTTCTTTATCATATGCTTTCAAAAGTCCAATAAACTCTTTGCTTTTATTAATGGCGCGATAAGTCCTCACTTCTACTTCCTCGCCAATACTGCGTGCAAAATCTTTTTCCTTCTTCAATGGTCTTCCCAGTCCCGGCGAGCTTACTTCAAGGATATAGGCTTCCTCAATAAAATCTTCCTGATCTAACAGATCCCCCAGTGCGCGACTGACCACTTCACAATCGTCCACTGTAATACCGCCTTCTTTATCAATATAAGCTCTTAAATACCAGTTTCCGCCTTCTTTTACATATTCTACATCCACCAGTTCAAAATTATGTTCTTCTATGATGGGCATAATCAGACTTTCCGTTTTTTCTTCGTATTGTTCTCTCTTTGACACATGATCCCTTCTTTCTATTATTATACTGGAAGATTTAGTTCTTATTCAGTAATACATAAATAAGAGTGGACGCATCGCCCACTCTCATCCTGCATTTATTATAATCATCTAATACAGTATAGCACTTCTAATAAATCATTTCAAGTATTTTTTTGTTTTTTTCTAATTTGCAGCATTTAGAAATCCATAAAGAATTCCAGCTGTTTCTCTGTCTGTACCTCTGAAAACCCTTTCCGAGTATACTCCTTATATCCCGAACTTTCCTCTGTACCTCTGGAATTGATCAGCACCTTTGTGGAAAATGGCTGCTTTTCATACTGTTTATACTGTTTTATAATCTCATCTGCAATCTCCTCCGGTTTTGCCATGGTACTTTCAATAACCAGATTATAATTAGAAGCATCGTAGTAGTTAATATGATACAAATCCTGAAATCTTGCTTTTTCCAGCCCCGCTCTGTTCACAAGCCCCTCTTTTGCTTCTGCCAAGGTTGCATAACTTTCCGCGTTTCGTTCTCTGTCATGAAATACCCTCTTTGCAGCTTCATCCGTTTCCACCAGCAAAAAAACTTTAAAACTATCCGGTACAAAATTCCACGCAAGTCTGGAATCGAACACAACATGATCCAGAGTTTTACCCAGTTCAGCTGTCTTGTGATCTAACAAATCGTCAATGCTTCTGTCCTTTTCTGCCATTTTATTTAATTCAATTACAGACACCTGCTTTTCTTCTGCAATCTGCCTGAAAATTTTTCCTGTAGATACGATTTCATAACCACGCTCTTTTAAAATGTTACAGATTGTAGTTTTTCCCGAACCCAAATTACCTGTAAGTGTGATATTCATATGTTTCCTCCTTGTGTACTGTTCTGTATTTTATTATACCAAAGAGTTTTCTTGCTGGCTAGTCCGGTATTTTATAAATTTTCACTTGACTTTATAGAAATAATAAGATAAAATATTAAATTGTGATATGGCTCGTTGGTCAAGAGGTCAAGACGCCGCCCTCTCACGGCGGAAACACGGGTTCGATTCCCGTACGAGCTGCTGACTATTTTTAAGAATAGCCCAACCCGAAAAAATCGCTACAGATATTTACCTGCAGCGATTTTTTATATTCTCTATACCATTATAGGCATAAAATTCTTTTCTAGTTTTTGATTTAAAAGATGAATAACAGCCTCCACAACTGTATGGCATATTCTCACAATATACCTACAATCCTCTGCAGTAGACTTCTTCACTCGTAAATATTCTTCATGTGCTTTTAAAACATAATCTAATAATGCTTCCGGTGTCTTGAAATTTTGCGCTTCTCTTTTGCTCCTTGCTGCTTCTCCGCTCTTAATGTACTCGTTTAAGGTATGCTTTAGTTTCTTTTCGTACATACAGTGATCTTTGATACTTCCCTGAAAAATATCGTTATGAGGAAAAGTAAAATAATCAGCAACATAATGGATTACTTGTCCCAAATTTCTAAAATAAGCTCTAGAATTCCTTGCCGTAATGTCACAAAATGTTGTCAGGTCAAAGATGTAACGTTTTACATCATCAAATGTTCCATTGATTTCATGCCTTTTCGTAAGAAAAGACGGCTTACAGTCCGGAAGAATGCTGCCCAAATAAAATGCTTTTTTGTGCTCCTTTAATTCTTCCAAGCCTGTGTTTCCTACAATATATCTAGCAAGAGATATATGTGATTTCTTTCTCATTCTGACCTCCATGTATTGTTGGCGGATTATCATATCCAAAGTTCTTAAGCTCTTCCTCATTGTAATCACTTACAAATGAGAATGCAAGTCATTTTTATATTTTTATTTAGTATTTACAAAATACTTACATTTATGCATTTTGAAACACTTCAATTCCAATTAAGCAGATCTTTGACAACCTCGCCTGCAATGATCAAACCTGCCACCGATGGAACAAAGGCAACACTTCCCTGAATTTGCCTGAGCCGGGACGTCATTTGCTCCTCACTTTCTCTTGGAACAAGCGGTTTTTCTTGAGAATAAACTACTTTTAATTTTTTAATTTCTCTTTTTTTTAATTCACGCCGCATTACCTTTGCTAGAGGACATACAGATGTTTCATAAATATCTGCCACCTGAAATGCTGCCGGATTCATTTTATTTCCTGCGCCCATGGAACTAATAATTGGAACCCCCGCTTTCTGTGCCCGCTCTGCCAAACATATTTTTCCACTGACTGTATCAATGGCATCCACTACATAATCATATTTTGTAAAATCAAACTGGTCTGCATTTTCCGGAAGGAAAAATGTTTTGTGAGTAAAGACACATGCCTTTGGGTTAATTTCTAAAATTCTCTCCTTTGCCACATCTGTTTTATATCTTCCCACCGTCTTTTGAGTGGCAAGAATCTGTCGATTGATATTTGTCACGCTTACGGTATCATCATCAATCACATCGAGATTTCCGATACCACTTCTTGCTAAAGCCTCCATGACATGACCACCCACACCTCCAATACCAAAAATAGCTACTCTGGCATTTTCAAGCCGTTTCATGCCTTCCTCTCCTATTAATAACTCCGTTCTGGAAAATTCATTTAACATATTTATCTGCCTCTGACTTTCTTCACTTTCAGCTCATATAACTTGCCATATACGCCATTCCCCATATCTTTTAAAGAATTTCACTAACAAAAAACCAGTAAATCCATACACAAGCATGACCTTACTGGTTTTTACTATAAGCAAGACGATAAGCCGGGTTATGTCGCGAATCATCATCTATCTAGGACTGTCGTCGCCAACAGCCTCCAGCAACCAACCTAGGATCGACGGGCCGCCGTATATCCAAATTCGGTTTTGCTTCAAGTGGGGTTTACATATGCCCTGTGTGTTACCACACAGGCGGTAGTCTCTTACACTACCCTTCCACCCTTACCATAATTGCAATTTCATCACATATATGGCGGTATATTTCTGTTGCACTAGCCTTGGAGTCACCTCCACCAGACGTTATCTGGCACCCTGCCCTGTGAAGCCCGGACTTTCCTCACCTGCGGTCTTTCGACACTGCAGCTGCGATGATTTATCTTACTTACCAAATTATCATACTCAAAAATCAAATTACTGTCAACCTGTTTTCAAGCTGTTTCTCTAAAGTACGCATTGAACACATCATACCTTAAAGCAGCTTCCACCGATAAATTCCCGAATAATAGAATTATTGGGAACTGCTTCACTGCTGACCCCCAAAAAATAATCCAAAAATTTCAGTAAACGTTTGGCTTCCGGATATTCTGAATCCTCAGGTTTAATACTGAATAACAATGGTTCAGCATATTGTTTCAACACAGACAATTCATAAATCAGTGCCGAATTAAACATTACATCTGCTTCTTCCTGATAAGGAAAAATATTCTTTTCCTCGCCCCGTCTTACAGAATACCACATGCCGATAGTAGCCTTTGCATCAGAGCCTCTTGTTCTGGCATCCCTTACCATTCTTCGAATAAGCCGTCCATCCGTGGTTGGAATTCTATTGTGTTCATCTACATTTAATTGTGTCAGCGCACTAATATAAATTTTGTACTTGCTTTCTTTTGGCAAGGAATGGGACAGCTTATCATTTAATCCATGGATTCCTTCAATTACAAGAATATCTTCTTTACCAAGTTTCATGTAATCACCTTTATACTCTCTTTTCCCTGTTTTAAAGTTAAAAGAAGGAATTTCAACTCTGTCTCCGGCAAGCAGCCTATTCATATCTTCATTAAACTGCTCCACGTCAATAGCTTCCAGACATTCAAAATCATAATTTCCAAATTCATCCTTAGGCGTAAATTCCCTATTTTTAAAATAGTTATCTAATGCCACCGGATGAGGTTTCATTCCATGTGCCAACAGCTGGACAGATAATCTGTGGGAAAATGTGGTTTTCCCAGAAGATGAAGGACCTGCAATCATAACAAATTTCTTATCAGAACACTTACAGATTTCTTCTGCAATTTCAGCAATTTTTTTCTCCTGCAGCGCCTCCTGAACCAGCATTAACTGTCCCATATTCCCTTCCACAATTTTATCATTCAAAGCGCCAACTGTGCTTACATCCAACATTTCGCCCCACTGCTCCGCTTCTTTTAATACGCCGTAAAGTTTCTTGCGAGGCTTAAATTCTGGTACAGTCTTCATATCTTCCGCTGTGGGAAGCTGTAAAACAAACCCCTCATCAAACTGTATTAGTTCAAAATACTTCACGTAACCCGCATCCGGCAACATATACCCATAAAAATAATCCTCAAAGCTGCTTATACTGTAAATATTAACACTGGATACACGGCGATAATGAAATAATCTTTCCTTGTCCTTCATACCGTATTTTTTGAATAAAGCAACTGCATCCTTAGTGTGAATGGTCTTTTTGTTAATTGGAATCTTTTGCTGTGAAAGCTTTCTCATCCGTTCGGACACTTTATTTAAAAATTCCTGATTCAATTTTACCGTACCTTTCATGGTACAGTACAATCCTTTATCCACTGAAAAGTGCACCATAACTTTTTCAATTTTACCTGCTTCTGTCATCTCTGCCACATCATACATAGCTTTCAGCATTAACAGTGTGGCACTTCTTTTATATGCCTTATGTCCGGCATCATCTGCAGTAGTTACAAAGGTTAGCTGACAATCTTCCGTTACCAGTTTATTTAATTCCTGCAGTTGATGTCCGATCATCACTAACGCAATACCTTCTTTGTAATCTTTTTGAAAATCTGCTGCAATCTCCTTATATGAAGTCCCGCGATCGTATTCTTTTACTTGTTCTCCTACGGTTACCTTTACTTTCGGCCACATAAAAATGCCCCCCTTTACTACATATACCAATATGGATTTTTATTTACGGCAAAGTAAACTTCAACTCCACCACATTCCCGTTCTAAATATTCTACCACATATGGCACAAAAATATGCTCCAAACCATAATGACCGGCATCAATTATTGTCAGTCCCTTTGCCAGTGCGTCAATTCCTTCATGGTAATCAATATCACCAGTAATTAGCACTTCCACACCTGATTTTACTGCATGATCAATGACGCTTTTCCCGGATCCCGGGCAGATTCCTGCTGTCTGCACTGTTCTTAACGGCTCTCCAAATATCTTCACCTGCTCTAAAGCAAACTGCCTTTTCACCAACTCTGCCACCTGACTTACCGTCATTTCTTCTGGCAACAGTCCTGCTTTTCCAATTCCTGCCTTTCCGGTTTCTCCTTCATAAGTCACATCTAATACACTTCTGGCAGTCAGACCAATTTTATCTGCTGCCAGCTCTGCCATATGTGTCACATCAAAGTTTGTGTGCATGGCATAGTAGGAAATTTCATTTGCCATCATTTTTACAATGCGTCTTCCAATAAAATCATCTGTAGTAATCTTCTTCATAGCCGAAAAAATCAATGGATGATGCGTAACAATCATATCTGCTCCCAAAAGAATCGCTTCATCCACCACTTCATCCGTAGCATCTACTGCCACATAAATTTTTGACACCTTTTTCTTTCTGCTTCCCACTAACAATCCCACATTGTCCCAACTCTCTGCATAAAAACAGGGGGATAGTGTTTCCAGTTTTGAAATCACTTCATTACATTCCATGGTGCCGCCTCCTTTGCTGCTTAACTAAAATACCCCAATGCTTCCTGATTTAAGTTTATCATCTGTTCCACTTCTACCAAGCGCTGTTTTTGCCTTGGGGTTGTTCCCTGCTGTAATTCATTCTTTATTTTTTTTAAATTTTTGTATTCTTTTACCAGATATTCCTGCAGTACTTGATTCTTCTCTGTCAGAAGATACTTTCCGTATTCATAAAAGCAATCTATCGTTAAATTCATGGTTCCGGAAGATACCCGCATCATGGGGTAATACTTTCCGTCCTCCTCTACCATATCTTCCTTTAAAATAGCAAAACCACTGTCTTCTAAAAAATGTCTTACAAATCCATATTCCGACTGAGGCTGAACCACAAAGCCATGCAAATCATGAAAGAGCTCTTTACTATCCTCAATAATCTTCATCATCAAACGTCCCCCCATCCCCGCAAGAACAACTTCTTCTGCCTCTCCTTTTATCAGCTCTCTGGCGCCATCGGAAAGCCGTAACTCTATGTATTCATCCAAGCCATGAAGCTTTACATGTTCTTTTGCCCGCTGCAATGGTCCCTTACCAATATCCATTGCAATTGCCCGATGCACCTTTTTCTGCTCCACTAAATAAATAGGGATATATCCATGGTCAGTTCCAATATCTGCCATGGTATTACAGCTGTTTACCAAAGCCGCAACTGCAGAAAGTCTTTTTGATAATTCCATGAATTTCTCCTAATCTAAATAGTCTTTCAGTTTACGGCTTCTGCTTGGATGACGAAGCTTCCTCAAGGCTTTTGCTTCAATCTGACGAATACGTTCTCTGGTAACATTAAATTCTTTTCCCACTTCTTCCAAAGTACGCGCCCTTCCGTCATCTAAACCGAACCGAAGCCTGAGTACTTTCTGCTCTCTTTCTGTTAATGTACTTAACACTTCTACTAACTGTTCCTTTAATAAAGTAAATGCTGCCGCATCTGCCGGCACCGGTACATTATCATCCTGTATAAAGTCGCCTAAATGACTGTCTTCTTCTTCACCGATGGGGGTTTCTAGGGAAACCGGCTCTTGTGAAATCTTAAGTATTTCCCTGACACGCTCTACAGGCATATTCATTTCTTCTGCAATTTCTTCCGGCAGCGGTTCCCTGCCTAATTCCTGTAACAACTGACGGGATACACGAATTAACTTATTGATGGTTTCTACCATGTGCACCGGAATACGGATTGTTCTTGCCTGATCCGCAATAGCTCTGGTAATTGCCTGGCGAATCCACCAAGTTGCATAAGTACTGAATTTGTATCCTTTACGATAATCAAATTTTTCTACCGCCTTAATCAGTCCCAGATTTCCTTCTTGAATCAAATCAAGAAACAACATGCCACGTCCCACATATCGTTTTGCAATGCTAACCACAAGACGCAAGTTCGCTTCTGCAAGACGCTTTTTCGCTTCCTCGTCTCCCAATTCCATACGCTTTGCCAGCTCGATTTCTTCTTCTGCACTCAGAAGGGGGACCTTACCGATCTCTTTTAAATACATACGCACAGGATCTTCAATGCTGACACCATCAGGAACAGACAGATCAATGGTTTCTACATCCACTTCATCTTCTTCCTCTAAGATAATCTCATCGTCATCATCATCACCCTCTGTAATTCTAAGAACATCGATGTTTTTTGCCTCCAGCATTTCCAGAATCATCTCAAACTGTTCTGCGTTCAATTCCATATCTTGAAAGAAATCGCTTATTTCCTGATATTCCAGCACATTCTTCTTTTTCTGTGCAACAGACAAAAGCTCCTTTAATTTCTCTTTAAACTTTTCCATTGTGTTCTCATCCATGTTTGTGTTGTCCTCCATAACTGTTTTTATTTTGTCCTTAATCTAAAGAAATATGCAATTTCTCTAACTCCTGTAAGATACTTTTTCCTTCCAAAATTCTTTGCAGTCCTGCCACACCAGAAAAATCTGAGTTCTTATTCAGATGCTCTATGCTGTGCTGCTTTACTTTCAGCACAATATCTTTCACTGCTTTTTCTTCTTCAAGTTTTCCCTCCAACGCCTCGATTTTAGTATTAAATAATGCTGCTGCTTTGCTCTGTTCCTCCTGATTTGGGAAAATACTAGGAATTTGTGCAGGATTTAATTTATTCTGCTCCAGCTGCTCAAACAAATGTATGGCAACTGTTTTATATACACCCTCATTGAAATCTTCCACTGTAATATATTTTTTAATTTGAGGGTAGATTTGAGGTCTTTCAACCAACCAAGTAATCAATAATTTCTGACATTGTTCTCCTGCACTGTCTGAATCCTTTTTTTTCTTTCCATGCTCCGATTCTTCCCGGCGTTCCACCGGATCCATCTGCAATCCAAACTTATTAACCAAACTTTCCAAGTTGGAGAATCCAATATGGTACTTTTCTGCCGCAGCTTCTAAGTAATTATTCCGCTCAATTTTTTCTTCGAAGGTCAGAAGCTTCTTAGCCAGCTCATTGATAAACAATGTCTTACTTTCCGGATCTTTTAAGTCATACTGTGCCTCTAAAATACTGATTTCAAAGAAAAAAGCGTTCTGAGCCGTTTGGATTCGTTCTTCATAAGCCTCCTGTCCTAAATTTTTTATAAATTCATCCGGATCTTTATATGGCTTCATATTAATCACCTTTACCCGAAGACCTGCTGCCTTACAGATTGGTATGGCGCGCAGTGCAGCTTTCACGCCGGCACCATCACTATCATAGGAAAGCATCACTTCTTCTGTATATCGTTTCAGCAGGCTGGCATGTCCTGAAGTAAAAGCAGTTCCCAAGGAAGCCACTGCATTTTGAAACCCTGCCTGATGAAGAGAAATCACATCCATATACCCCTCACAGATGATCATATATGGTTTTCTGGAAGTTCTGGCAATATTAAGCCCATACAAATTTCTGCTTTTTTCAAACACCTTTGTTTCCGGAGAATTGAGATATTTAGGTTCACCATCTCCCATCACTCGTCCGCCAAAGCCGATAACTCTGCTGTTTACATCCATTATCGGAAACATAACCCGATTGAAGAATTTATCATAAACACCTCTGGCTTCATCAAAAGTAATGAGCCCGGATTCCCGCAGTACATTATCCTCATAACCTTCCTTTTTCAAATATCGATACAGCTCGTCCCTGTATTTTCCTGCATATCCCAACCCAAATTTCTTAATGGTTTCATCCGATAACTGTCTGTCCGACAAATACCGGTAGCCTATCTTCCCATCTGCCTGCTTCAGCTTATAAAAATAAAATCGAGCTGCCTTTTTGTTAATTTCCAACAGCATCTTACGCAAATCAGAAGCGCGCCTGCTTTCTGCATCATTGCTTTCCTCCGGCAGTTCCACACCTGCACGCTCTGCCAGCATTTTCACAGCCTCCACAAAATCATAATTTTCATACTGCATCACAAAGGTATACACATTTCCCCCTGCACCACAGCCAAAGCAATAATACATCTGCTTGGAAGGAGTCACCGAAAACGACGGCGACTTTTCATTATGAAAAGGACATAATCCAAAATAGGAACTTCCTTTTTTTTGTAATTTTACATATCCCGACACCACATCTAAAATATCATTTTTCATTCGGATATCTTCAATTAATTCATCGCTGTAATACATTCTTTATCCCTTCCATGCTTTTGGAATATACAACTGGGTAAACTTTGATATGGCATAAGAATCTGTCATTCCTGCAATATAATCACAGACTACCCTTTCCTTTTTTTCTCCTCGTTCCAACAATCCGGTAAATTCAGCCGGCAGCTCTTCAAAATTCATTTCATAGTATTCATACATGGCTTTCAGCATATTTTTTGCTTTCCGCTCCTCATTCCTTGCAATGGGGCTGCAATATACATTTTCAAACATAAAGCTACGAAGCCCCTGCATGGCTTTATAAATTTTTTCCGACATTATAATTTCATTTTTATTTTCACTATGTATCACAATATCATGTATCATAGTATTCAATCGTTCTCTTGTGCTATTTCCAAGCACATCCGTATGCTCTTTGGGCAAAGTGACTTCCTGCAGCAATCCTGCTCTTATAGCATCATCTATATCATGATTGATATACGCAATTTTGTCAGACAAACGGACAATCTTCCCCTCTAAAGTATAAGGCATTCGAGCCGTCTGATGATTCAAAATTCCATCTCTTACTTCTTGGGTCAGATTTAATCCTTTTCCCTTTTTTTCTAAAATTTCCACCACCCGGATGCTCTGCTCATTGTGCGTAAATCCCTCCGGACAGATTTCATTTAATGCCCGTTCTCCCGCATGCCCGAAGGGTGTGTGCCCTAAATCATGCCCCAGTGCAATGGCTTCCACCAAATCTTCATTTAACCGCAATGCTTTTGCAATGGTTCTGGCTGTCTGCGCCACTTCTAATGTATGGGTTAGTCTTGTTCTGTAATGATCCCCTTCCGGTGACAGAAAAACCTGTGTCTTATGTTTCATACGCCGAAAAGACTTGGAGTGCAAAATCCGGTCACGATCTCTTTGATATACCGTACGGATATCGCACTCCTCCTCCGGCACATCCCTTCCTGCCGATTTTACACTAAAGGCAGCATAGGGACTTAAATTATGCAGTTCTCTTTGTTCCATAGTTTCACGTATTGTCACAGAAAACACCCCCATTTTTATAATTCGCCTCAAAAAAGCAAAATCCTTTATTTTTCTATAATTAATTTTCGGATATATTTTGAAAAACTAAAGTGCAGCAGATAATTATCTGATCATTTCCATAAGAAACGGTGCGATAATTACGGTTAAAATCCCTGTCACTACAATGGCAAGGGAACTCATCGCCCCCTGAATCTCACCTAACTCTATGGCTTTTGACGTACCAATGGCATGGGAAGCCGTACCACAAGCAAGCCCCTGAGCTATCGGTTCCTCAATTTTTAACAGCCGAAATAAAGTGCTGGCAATGGTTGCTCCCAATAATCCGGTGATGATTACGCTGATTACCGTCACCGAAGTAATACCTCCCAGTTCTTCCCCCACACCAATAGCTATGGCAGTGGTTAATGACTTGGGGATTAAAGCTGCCTTCAACTCCGGTGACAGATGAAAAGCTATGGTGAGCACACCAATAGCTATAGCATGGGAAATACACCCGGCACCAATACTTAACATAATTGCGCTTACATTATCCTTTAAGATTTCAAATTGGCGATACAAAGGCACTGCCAGACATACCGTAGCAGGTGTCAGAAAATAAGTCAGATACTGGGCCCCATAATTATAAGTATCATAATCAATATGAAATACCAACAAAACAGCTATAATAAATATGGTAGTCAACAACAGCGGATTGCAAACAGTAAGTTTAACTTTTTTGCTAATTATCAGTGACACCCAGTAAAAAATCAGACTAATTACAATTCCAAAATATACTGATTCTGAAAGTAAGTCATTCATATTCCTTTTTTCCTTTCTTTTTACCGTATCGTATAATTGCCTGAGAAACCAGCCCCGTTACCGCCATGACCAACACTGTGGTCACTGCGGTAATAAAAAGAATCGAAAGGATACTCCCTTTCAGTCCCGGCAATGTATCCATCATGCTGACCGCCGGGGATATGAACAAAACTGGCATAATGTGCACAAAAAAATCCGCTGTTTCTTCCACCTGTTCTAATTTTATCAGTCCACTAACCAGTGCCAAAAATAAAAGTATCAAACCATACACACTTGCCGGCACCGAAAAGGGTAATATTAAATTTAAAATTTCACCTAAAAATGTAATGCCGCCAATGATGGCAAACTGAATTAAATATTTCATAAAATAGCACCTTTCTTAACAGCTATATACACAAAAGACTGTTTCAGAAAGAGAAACAGTCTTTTTAAGGCTATGTTAACCAACAATATCTGTAATGTCCACTTTCTGCCTAGTACTTAAATGCTTATTTACGTACTGTTCCATCATCTGCAGGTTATCACGAAGGCTTACTAAAGACGGAATTGCCTTATCGCTGGATATAGTGATAATATCCACTGCCTGCAACTCATCATAAAGTTTTGCCACTGCTTTCTGTATTTTCTCTAGCTGTTCTATATTTACAAATTTATCTTCATTTTTACGAATATCCAGCTCAAACTCCAATGCCAAAAGAATTCCTGCATCCCTTGGATCCCCTTTTCCTTCTTTGCTCTTCTTTTTGATTTCATCCATCATAAGAACAATATTTTCTTCTGACATTTCTTTAAATTTTCTTTCCACCAAAAATACCTCCCTAATATTATCTGCTTTCCATTGTAAAATATGCCTGCCTCATTTAATTAAAGTAAACAAGATCTTCTTCTGCTGGTTCCGCCTTTTCAATCTTTTCTGCATATAACACCGGACCTTCCCCCTGATAATCCCTTTGATATTCACAGCCTATTTCTGCCGTTACATAAACCCATTCTCTCACATTATATGGTGCTATCATACTGCTGTCACATTTGCAGACAAATCCAATGAATCCAATATCGTCGGCACAACAAGTCATGGCAAATCTTCCCGGAACAAAGCTGCCCTTTGGAAGTTTTGGAGATTTGTATACTACTGCCTTAAATCTAATCTTTTTCCCTACATACTTCTGTGGGTTGTCCGCCGCATCCAGATACCAAAGCCCGTAATCGTCATCCTCTAACTCAATAATCGGTGCATTAATATCAAAGGGCATTTCTTCTTCTATTTCTGTATCAGGCATGCCATCCTCAGATTCAAAGTAAATCTGCGCCCTTCTGTTTACTGCCTTAATACTTTTTCTTAAAGCAGGTTTCTTTGTTTCTTTATTGCATCGGTTAAAAATCACCATGTCTGCGTCTGTAAAATGTGTCATCATTAATGAGCGCATATTGTTCAAATACAATTCAAAAGTTGGCGCTGCCACCGTAGTAATCACCTGCACTAACTGCCATCGCTTTGGCATCCGCTCAGAAGACATAGCTTCCGGTGTCCACATTCCATTGTATTCGATGATTACCTTCTTCGGCTTATATTTTCTCTGACATTCTGCATAAAAATCTGCAGTCAGCTGTTCTTTATCCTCCACTTCCACCACAGATATATTGCAGCGCTTTAAGCCTTCTTCAGAATACGCTACCTCCCCTTGTTCACAGGAAATCAACAACACCGGCTCTCCTGTAAAAAGTTCTTCATCCTGTAAAGTATCATTAATAAAAGTAGATTTCCCACTTTCTAAAAAGCCCATAAAAACATATACCGGTATTTCTAACATAATTTGTACCAAGCCTTTCGAGTTCTAAATTCCAAATAATTCCTGAATCTTATCGGTATCTAGATTTGTTCCGATTACGCAAAGTCTGCCTGTATAATCTGCCCCACCTGTTCTAACTTCATACTCTCCCGGAACCAGATCAAAGTGAAGCCATGTTCCATCTACTGCTGGTAAGATTCCCTTAGCACGAAGAATATTTCCATAAGTAGCACCTTTTGCAAGTTTTTCCAAAATTGCCTTTAAGCCATTCTCTTCAAATTTGTGAGGTGTTTCTGTTCCCCAGCTTGTAAATACGTCATCTGCATGATGGTTATGATCGTGTCCACAACATTCATGATCGTGGTCGTGGTGATGATCATGCCCGCAGCAATCATGAGCATGGTCATGATGATCGTGTCCACAGCATTCGTGATTGTGGTCATGATGGTGGTGATCATGGTCATGATGATGTCCACATTCCGGACAGATATCTTCTTCTTTCATCAATTCATCTAACAAAGAATGTTCCTGCTCCATAGCCTTTAAAATCTGTGTACCCTCAAGATTATCCCAAGGTGTTGTAATAATCACAGCATTTTGATTGTGTTCTTTCATTGCTTGTACACATTGTTCCAATTTTTCCATTGTTATGTTCTGTGTACGACTTAAAACAATGGTCTTTGCACTTTCAATCTGATTATTGAAAAACTCTCCAAAATTTTTCATATACATAGCAGCTTTTGTAGCATCCACAACTGCTGTTGTACTGTTCAGATAGATGTCCACATCCTCATTAACACCCTGCACCGCCTTTATTACATCGGATAATTTTCCCACTCCAGAGGGTTCAATAATAACTCTGTCTGGCTGGTATGTGGTAAGCACTTCCTTTAATGCAGTTCCAAAATCACCTACCAAGGAACAACAGATGCATCCAGAATTCATCTCCGTCACCTGCACTCCAGCCTCTTTTAAAAATCCGCCGTCGATTCCAATTTCTCCAAATTCATTTTCAATAAGCACAAGTTTCTCATTTCCCAAAGATTCTTTGATCAATTTCTTAATTAAAGTTGTTTTTCCAGCTCCTAAAAAGCCTGAAATTATGTCTATTTTAGCCATTTTCTCCGTCCTTTCCACATTTTCACAGTATTTTTATTATACCTCTATTTTCTGCCATTTTCAAGTTTTGACATTTTCACTTTTTTAAATAGCAAAAACTGCCACAAAATTAATCTCTTAATTCTGTAGCAGATCTGTTATGCGGGAGATGGGACTTGAACCCACACGACGTTGCCATCACTAGATCCTTAGTCTAGCCTGTCTGCCAATTCCAGCACTCCCGCATGTATTAAGTTTTCCTGCCGCAGCAGTACAAACGTTAGTTTACTACTTTTGGTAAGGTTTGTCAATAGAATTTTTTAATTTTTTCTATTCTTCTCTTCGCCGGAATAACCTACACTGGCTCACCTATCTGACCCTTATAAAATAGTGTTCTTGCAACTTCTGTTTTCCCAAACAGTCAGCTCCATTGTGAAAACTTCTTTGATTTTATCACAATGGAGCCGTATGGGGTTTATTTTCTTATATTTTTATTGCGAAAAATTTTCATTCCTTAAAGCTGTTCTTTTATTTCTTGACCTGTACTGATTTCACTGCGCTATAGTTTCCCCTAAGCTTAGATCCGGAAACTTTTTTATAGGAGCAGACTCTTACATAATATTTCTTTCCTGCAGCTAATTTGCTTATTTTTCTGGAAGTTGTCTTGTTATTTGAAATGGTCACATTTTTCACATTTTTCTTAAAGTTCTTATCTGTGGAATACTGAAGGATATAACCTGTTGCTTTCTTGTCCGTCTTCCACTTTACAGTTATGGTTTTTTCCTTGGTTGATTTTAAGAAATATAGGGTCTGCTTCTTCGGTTTTACAGTTATGGTGATCTTCTTTTTTGCTGCTTTATATTCTTTTGTTTCTGCCGCTCTGATAGTTATGGTTGTCTTTCCGCAGCCTTTCATCGTAACCTTTCCGTTCCCAGATATAGTTGCTACCTTTTTATTACTTGATGTATAAGTCAGCTTCCCATTACCACTTGTTTTAGCGTTTATGTTAAAAGCCTTAGCGCCGTAGGTTTTGATAAGACTTTTGGCGGTAATGGTTTGTGATTTTTTCCTTGTCTGTGCAGGGCTTGTTGTTGGTACAGTTGCCTGAGTTGGTGCAGTACTTGGAGTTGGAACGGTACTTATGCCCGCTTCTGACTGTGTGATTTCCAGCGTTACCGGTGCACTGTAAACCGTATAAATTTTCCCTGTGTCTGCCAGCTGATATGTGACGCCAAACAGCACCACCGCTTCTCCTGACGTTTCTGCATAACATTTTCTGTTTTCAGAATCCCAAGTAACCGGCACACCAGAAATTTGCTTCATGCTTATATTAGCACTCTGGATTTCAGCCCCCATTCTGGTGTATGCCTTTGGATCAAGCACAATACTATTTTCATCATCTGCACACAGAGTATAAGTATCACTTTCCGTGGTAACTTTGTTTGCATAATCTTTGGCAAAGTCGGCATGGTCGGTTGTAATTCCATGATAATTATTAAAATATTCATTTTCAAACTCGTTTAGATTATTTACTGTCCATGGGTGCACATAAATACCACGGAATCTTGCCGCCTGAAGAATTTCTGTGCTTTGTGAACCATAATAGCAGTTGTAAAAGTATCCGTAGCCATCCATACGATCACATAGTTTCTTCATGGCAGTTGCCACATCATCTGTCGCTGCGCACACACTGTTCAACTCACCCACTGCCACATTTGGCATTGCCTGGCGCACCAGCTCCAGTTGATAATCATAAAAGGAAATAAATACCACACGATCTTCCATATTCATTTCCTTAATAATTTTCACCATTGGTTCAATCACATTTGTGTCACTTGTCTTTATCTCTATAACATGAATGATATCATCATCAGGATCTGCTTCATCCGCTGCCAAAAACAGCTCCTGCAATGTGGGAATTTTATCTCCTTCTTCTGCATTTTCGTTAAAAGTAAGCTGCTGCAGCTCCTCCAAAGTACTGTCTGCTACCACCAAATCTTTGTCCATCAGACGTCCGGTAGTATCATCATGATTAATGACAACTTCCCCGTCTTTTGTCAGAAGAACATCACATTCGATGGCATCCGCTCCGGCTTCCACTGCCAGTTTCGCTGCACGTTCCGTATTTTCGGGTGCTGTTACATGAAACCCTCTATGAGCAGTAATCACGGTGTTTCTCGTCAGAACAGCTGTCTCCTCATCAAAACTTTCTATGACATCGTATGCATTTTCAAAATCATCTGTCAGAATACCATCCGCTCCATTTAAAATCGTATTTAGAACCTGTTCTTTTTCTGTTTTCACCCATACAGAAATCGCACGTGCCTGAATGTATTGGATATTTTCTTCCGTTGCAAGCTGCTGTGGCAGCACAAGAATACGGCTATTGGATTCATTGGTCTTAGAAACCAAATCAATGATATCCACTGTGCTGTCCTTATATTGCCCACAATCCAACATTCCGTGTACTCCTGCCATCCTATTACAAGCTGCCAACAGAATTTCCGGATTGTCAGAAATAACCATGATATCCACCAGACTGTTTTCTTTGACATAAGCTGCAAACTTATTAGCCACATTCATGCTTTCAATCCTAAAACCTGCCAGTGCTTTCTTATCTGTTCTTTCCACATAATCTGCAAGGGCAATTTCCTGGTGGTCATCCATTACTGTCATGTTTTCAGAAATTGTACGAATAATCGTGGATGGACGGCGTTCACCTGAAATAAGCTGTGACACGCTCTTTCCGTCATTTTCACTGACAACAACCGGGGCCATTACAAGACCAGTGGCCGGCTCATAAATATCTGTTTCATATCCGTTCTCCACCTTGGGAAATTCCGTGCCCAAATCCTCAGGAATTTCACTTGTTACCATGAAATTGGAATACTCTGCAGTGATTCGATCAAAAGTAAATGCCACTTTTCCATATTTCATCTGCTCCTGTACATCGTATTTCACCATAAGCTGGTCATTGATATACTCATAGACCTGAATTCCTCTTACAACTACTTTTAAGTTATAAGTATTTTCCGGATTTAGGCTTTCCGTATAACTTGCGGTAACCGGAACACTCCATGCACCATCTGACTGCATTGTGGCACATTCCACACCGTTGCTGGCTGTGGCGTCTCTTCTAACTGCCATCTGCCAGAAGGTCCAGCAGTTATCCCCCAGTTCTAGATTTGACGCAACACCATAGGACATGGCTGCCCAGCGTGTAGTGTTCACAGCATCTGTTACTTTTAAATCAACGGATAACATATAATCTCTGCCGTAGTTAAAGATTGGCAAAACTACATTTTCATATGTCATACTATCAGTTGCCTGCACACAGATAGCTCCGTCTTTTGCATCAATAACCGTAGTACCTGCTTTTCTCATGGTACAGTTTTGCAGGAATTCTTCCGTAAACTCTAAAATCAACACATCACTGTTTACATAAAGAGGACTCGTAAGATTTTCATCACCTTTTAAAAGTGTCAGTTCATAATATTTTTTTCCATCATCCCATACAACTTCTGCAGTAATACCTTCCTCAAGCTTTTCACATATCTGCTGCTGCAGTGCCTCAGCAGTTACTTCCTCTGCACTGGAAAAAGAAAATTCTCCCTGAAGAATCTTTGCCATCGCTTTTTTTAGAATATCCATATCTGTGGAATCCGCCCATTCAATGGCTGCTTCCACTAGCTTATTTTTTACATTCTCTCCCAAAGTAAGTTCTACGTTGTACGGGCTTTCCGTGCCAGTAACAGCAACACTCCCGCCATCCTTTAAGAAAAAGGAATCCTGTAATGCTATTTCCACCTGTTCTTTTAATAAGGCTCTTATTGCAGATGGCACTGCCGTACTTGATACTTCTGTCAAATGTATGGAATCCGGAACAGCTTTTATTGCCAAGTCAAGCACATCTCCTGTCAAAAGCTCCGTACTGCAGGACATCCCATCTACTGTAATTTTCATGGGAATGGTTCCATTCTCCATACTGTCCACCGGAATTTTTGCAACTCCGTCTGTAAACTCTGCAATGATTGTTGTAGTACCTTCTCCACTCAGTGCAGTGCCATTTATTTTTACATCTGGCGCTTCCGGTTCCTTGCCATAATAACGCATCTGATCGTAAGCAGCATTCTGCTGCAGTTCCGCTTCGCTCAATGCCCGATTATACACTCGAATTGCATGGTAAGAAACCGAGGTAACATATGCTTCTGATACATTTCCACTATTATCCTTCAATCTTCCACCTAAAATTATATTCTGGGCCTGTGCGTTGTTTCCTGAAAGAAATGTGTTTTTCTTTTCTCCATTAGCATACCATGCACTTTCCTGATTTTTCTGAAATGTAATAGCACTCGTTATGTCATAAACATTTGCAAAATCAGTTTGAAGGCGCAGGGAATTTGCCCCCTGTTTCAACTCCATGGTCTGTCCTGGAGTCCTTACAAAAATGCTCCAACTGTCCGCTGGCTCATCCACTGTCATAAGCGGTGAGTATGCTCTCTCATAACCAGAATAGTTCTCACTATCTGCCACGAATTCCACCGTATAAGCATCACCATTCACCGTCTGTGCTACCTTATCCGGCAGATATACTTTGCTGTTATTTAGCTGAAATGCCGTGTCCGTGAACGTGTTCGTCCCTTCTGTTTCTTCCTTGCCTTCCCGATTGATTATGATCTGAGTACCATCCGTAAGATCTGTCCAATATTCAGACTGACTGTTGTGCATTCCGTTTCCAACATTATCAATGCCATCAAGCCACAACACCAGCCCTTCCTGTACATACTCCTGTTTTGGCATGTAATCACTGATTTCCACTTCCTTTTCTCCGCTGAAATCACTGCCTGCCGTAAGCGTAAGCACGGATTCATGCCCTATTGCTGTTTCAGAAAATACAGCAGTAAGATTCGCCTCCATTGGAACCGGCTCTGATGCTCTGATTTCTAACGGTGCATTTGCCGCAATAATACATCCGCTTAGTACTGCTGCCAACACTCTCTTTCCTGTAGATTGCATAAAAAACTCCTTTCTCTCTGCTTTTGTATCATTAGCCATCATACATTTCAAGTATAGAGAAATTTAAGTTTCGCTTCTATCCAAAATTCATTATATCTACTTTAATATTTAGTTAATTTTAGACGTGTCAAATCCGCAATTTCAAAAGTGAATTATTAATTCCAACGGCAAAAAAATTGGGGCTGTCGCACTAAGTAATTAGTGCGCAGCTCCTTTTCTGTGCAAAAAAATAACTGCCAAACCTCGAAAGAATTCGGCAGTTGGTGTAAAATATAAGTATGCTACTACCTATTACATTACAAAAAGATTATACCCAA
>CASEML010000050.1 GCA_949289145.1 uncultured Eubacteriales bacterium
CCTTATCTGGATAAGATGAATAGCTTTTCAAATTTTTATCATCAGTGCCTGTTCCACCAAAACAAAGCAGAAAAAAGATAATACATAAAATTATAGTTTCGATTGCTAAAATCATTTGCTAATGCTCCTATAATACTTACAATTTAATATTTTTATTTTCACAAATTTTCTGGCATATTTCTTTATGCGCTGATTTCCCTTCTGGAAAAAAAGATACCATCGGGTAGCAGTGACACATTCCCTTTCCCACATTTAATGTATAGGTTACATTTTCCGCTTTACAAGCTTTTACGAAATTTTCAGCACAAGCATATAGCACTTCGTCGCTACCATACCAAAAATGAATATCTGGTAAGCCTTTAAAATTACCGAGTGTACCTGATAGCATATAATCTGGAACACTTTCGCCATGTTGCATAAGTGTTCTTACATTTTCCATAAAAGCAACATCTACCATAATATCCTTTGCATTTAATTCTTTCATTTTATTCAGTTGCACATTGCTATCAGGACAGCACCCCGGTGAACACGCCACAATTCTATGCGGCATAGGCAAGGGGTGATCTAAAGTGTTGTTGTATAGGCAAACACCAATAGCTAAAGCTGCTCCAGACGAAAAACCGAGTAGCGTAATATTCTCTGCGCCATAAACCGCAACCATTTTTCGGTAAGTATCAAACACCATCTTATAAGTTTCTAAAATACTATTTCGAGTACAAAGAGGATAATAAGGAAACCATACATCCATATTACAGTCCGCCCCATATTCCCCGGCGCATTTTACGTCACCCCCATCCGGACCAATAATCATTCCGCCACCAAAGAAAAATAATATTGCTTTTTCTGTCCGTTGTTGGTGTTTCTGAATAGACAGACAATGATACTTCCCATTCATTATAGGAATATCGTTATAAATATACTTGCGATTTTTCGGTATTTGAAAATTTCGATTTTTGTTAAGATGTTCTGCTTTTATTATGAGTCTGTTCAATGGCAACTGAAACATTTTTTTGAATCCGAATACCCGTAATGCACTTTTAGCTATACTATATCGAATACTCATAATACGACTTCCTTTCTATTTATCAAATGATTAGTGAAAACTAATTCACTTGTAACACCTTTTCTGATTGTTGAATAGTCTATTACTTCTTCTCCATTTGCTCTATCAGCTTCTTCGCCAACTTCTGAAACAAGTCGGAGGTTTCCTCGTCCATCGGTGCAAGCTGTCCGATCTGTCCGGCAACCATCGCCGTTACATCGTCAATGGAAAGTGGTGTTTGCTTCTGCTTCGCCAATGCGTCCCGCATGGTCTGGAACATGGCGGCGGTCACAGCTTCCCCCGGCTGTTCTCCGTTGTCTATGTCTTTCTTAATATCCCGCAGGATAGCAAGGAACACGCTCTAGATTTTCTCAATCTCCGCTTCATGCTCCCCCATCTTCTGTGCGTTCAATAGCTGTAAATCCTGTCTTGCTTCTGTTCTGTGTTCCGGGTGTTCTTTCA
>CASEML010000051.1 GCA_949289145.1 uncultured Eubacteriales bacterium
ATTCTGCTTCCATGGATACCCATGCTGGTCTTCTCTTTCAGCCGGTTGCATACGTCATAGCTGTATCGTTCTTCACCGGTGTCTGTAACTCTCCTGATCCGGTTATTGGCTTTGTCATAGAAGAAGCTTTCCTTTCCTGAGATATTTACATTATTTCCCTGTATTTCCGGAGTAATTCTGTTGGGGAAGGCAGTTGTTCTCACACTGTCCCTCACACCGATGATCTCTGCCTTCTGGCTGATCAGGTTTTTATCCATGTCATAACCATATCGGGTCACTATGCTGTCTGCTACTGTCAGTTCCTTCAGGGTTCCATCACTTTCATACTGATTTGAATATATTGAAGCAACCCCTTCTGTAGAAGTACCATGATAAAATGTAATTACATTGCTATCATCCTGTAAATACTTTATAGATACATAATTAATTAAATGATTGGTATTTTTTTCTAAGAGAAGTATTCATATTACTAAATGTGTATTTTATGGCATCCTCTTCTGAAATAGCTTGTTGTTTTAAATCACATAATGTTTCTTTGTCATTTCCTAAATATACTCTTGGAAGATTATGTAATGCACTCAACAAATCATACACTTTTCTTTTATTAATGTATAATTTCTTTATTTCTTTTAATAAATCACAAAACAATTCATTTATAAATTGATTTATTTCTTCATAGTTTTTCCCAATTTTAAGTTCATCAACTTGTTTAACTGAAAAATCATAAAATTTTCCTATTTCTTTATTTTTTTCACATATCGTAATAAAATTTTTTATTGTTATATTTAATACATTTTCATTAGTTAAGCACAGACACTTTTGCAATTCATTTAATGCTATAATATGTTTCTTTAAAATTCTTCTATATCCAAATCGCCACCTCACTCCATAGCATCTACCCTTTTCAGCTACAATGCCTATATATAACAATTCTCCAATTATATCTTGTATATACATTAATCTACCACCTTTATTGATTTTTTCCAAAACTCATACCATTTTTTTGTCCAATGAATATTGGTTGCTGAAGGCACTTGTTTTGTTGGTGTATTCATATTTAATCCCGAACCCTTTCCCAGCATTGTTGTTGCAACAGTTGTATGATGACCTTCAACTAAATATCTACCAGTTGCATCTGTATACACACTGCTACTTACCTTTATAGGATCATAAGAATCGACAATTTCCATAACTCTACTACGACTAATTACTGTTTGCCCTGGCTTTAATCCTGATTGTTCTAATTTGCTTAATGCTTCCTCAAATGATAATGGTGTATTAGTGTCTCTACCACTCTTGACAGAGACTCTTTACTCTTATAATTATTCAAGCCGATGCCTTACCTTTAAAAAAAAGAATACACTTCCCAAAGCCGACATCTGCATCAGCTAAATTTTACCACATATTTGCCATTTTCTCTACATATTTTCGCCAGCATTTTCCACTACCGGCATGCGGTACTCCGTACCGTTCTTTAACATTCCATAAATAATACTGATTAATCGTCTGGATATACAAATCAGTGCCTGCTGGCTGGTTTTTCCTTCTGCCTTACGCTTCTCATAGTATGCTCGCACCACTGGATTTCTCGGTGTACCCTTTGAAGATACCTGCACCATCTGAATCGCAAGAAAGTAAACCGTTGCCTGTAACCGTCTGTTACCCTGCTTGGTGGCTACCTCCTTACCTTTCCCACTGGATGATAAATGAAGCGGTGCAATACCAGCAAACTGTGCCAGTTTATTGGCATTACCAAAACGTTTGATATCACCGATTTCTGACAGAATCTTTACTGCTGTGATGACATTTACCCCTGGGATTGTTGTAAGTGTACAGCCCCGCATTTCATACATCTTCTCTAACATCTTGTCTACTTCCGCAAGCTGTTGGTCGTAATGCTGTAAATCACTGACAATGCTAAGTGTCACCATATCCCTTGCATCTTGGAAATCGCTATTCTTGACCTTATCACTGGCAACAGCATCCAAGATTTTCTCACAGGTTTTGGTGGAACACTTGTTATGACTGATAGGAACAAGTTCCTCACGCAAATCTTCCACAGTCTTACCCTTCAGATACTTTTTGGATGGGTAATGTTCCCAGAAATACAGTGCCGTTGGTCTGCTGATATCATTGAAAAACTGCTTGTAAAACGGATACGCAATGCACAACTGCTCATGAAGCTGGTTAACCAGTCTGGTTCGTTGTTTCATGATATTATCCCTACGATGCACCAGCTGACCTAGTGACCAGTACATATCATTCGGACACGCATCTGGAAGCTTATCAAGCATATTTAAAGTCGCCAGAGCAATGGCTTCTGCATCATCACTGTCACTTTTGCGGTACATGGCACCTTGGTGCTTAGCCTGACGATGAGATATTGCAGTATTTACATCTTTTACAAGATACCTCTTATCAATCAGCCATACCGCTAAAGGTCTGCCGTAACCATAAGCATTCTCCAGTCCAAAAACTACAGTTTTTCCATCAGTATTACACTTTTTTATTTTATTTACCAGCTTAGGAAAATCAGCTGGTCTGTTTGCCAAAGTAATTTCGCCCAGTTTGTTGTTGTAGCAGTCAATCACTGCTGCTGTGTGGGTTTCCTTATGTAAATCAATACCCACATAAATAAAATCTTCTTTCGTCATAAAAATCAACTCCAATCTCTCAAGTATTCTTTTCGTAAGACATGGCATTCATATTTTGTCAGCCAGATATTTATAGAAGCGAAGAGTATCAAGACAAAATATTCATGCAGGGCGTTCGCCCTATAGGAACAGATATAAAAAAGCTTTCTTATATCTGCTCCTGCATGTCTCACTCGAATAGCAAAATAGTGGCAATCTCAACTGTTAAGCATCTTTCTCGGAATTACGCATCTTTTCAGCAACCAAGTGTGCAAGAGTGGTATAGCCTATCCACTTCTGGTCAGACGCAAAGTATTTTCAAAAAATACCGCTGACTTTCATGGAGATGGATACTTCCTGCAGAACGCAGGTACTTCCAAAGACTTACGAATTGCTCTGAAAGTTATGTGTGATGTTAACTCTGAATACGGATGTATTCAAGTTAATTCTGCTGATTTTAAGGTGTTTATACCTTACACTCTTATTATACAAATTCACTTTTTCACACTTATGTTCGCAGACGCACCAACTTGCATAGTTACAGTCATTTACAAGTCCACATTTTCGTCAATTGATACCACTACCACCATCAACTTGCAGGGTTGCCCCTAATCACAGATGCTCTAACCCTCTGTCAAGCATTTTTTTAAGAAATGAACAGTTTTTATTTTAGACTACCTCCAGAATAAAAGAAAACTGCATCCTACTGACAAAGTGCCATATAGGATGCAGTAATAAGAAGTTGTCTTTCATTTTTGAATCTATCTTACCCAAGACAGACATTCTTCTGGATGGCTTCTTCCAGTTCCTGTGAGCCAATACCGATATATCTCTGGGTCACATTCACGCTGGAGTGCTGGAGCAGGGTTCTCACCAGTTCGATATTATAGTGATTGTTCACATACACGTTTGTAGCAAAGCCTTTGCGGAAGCTGTGAGAGCCTACCCCCTCCAGACCAAGATAAGAGCATACTGCTTGCAAATGCTTCAATACTGCACGTTCTGTTATGGGGAACAGCTTCGCCTTGGAAGATATATTTTTCTTGTAAGCATAATCCAACATAAACTGATATACTTCGTTTGGCACTGTAAAATTTCTATACTTGCCTGTCTTCTGCTCATACATATCCAGACGATACCGACTGCCATCTTTCACAAAACTGTCTACCTTAAGTTGCGGGATATCTCCCACACGTAAGCCCAGATTGTATTCCAGTACCAGTACTGCGGCAATCCTCTCATTGGGCTTATACTGCACACCTTCATGCACAAAACCATTCTTCATGGTCGCAATAATCAGCTTGTAGGTATCTTCGTCTATTGCTCTTGTTCTCTTATTCATCACACCAACTCCAATCAAATATCTTCACAGCCCAACCAGTATAGGTCAGCCCAAATATGCCAAGTTTCAATAACTACACCAGATAGTTCCTAAAATCCACTACCACCACCACAGACCCCACCTGTACAGCCATAGTTCCTAAACCAGTACGAATAGGAACTACAATCCCAAGCCCCAGAAAGCCCAAATTTCGATTTTTGCACCACGGTGGCAGTAGTACCACCAAAGCCAATAAAACGCAACGTAGGGCATTTTGTGCAGGCGTGAGGGGCAAACCAAGTGGTAACCACAAGACCATCCCAAAAACGCAGGAGCAGGGCGAAAGAACCGCCCTGCACATTTACCCCAGAACCGATATGCACTGCCTAACTTATCAGTACTTATCAGCTACCACGTTTTAACACACCATCAGCAGAAAACAGATGAGTCAGAATATCAAGGTTCATCATCTCGAAGCACCGATAGGTGTACTCCCACTGGGAATCACTCATCTTAAAACCTTGTGCCATCATTCCCTTTGCTTTCTGCTCACTCTCCACCATGCTGGAAATGACTTTGGCTACAGCTGGTCTCCACTGCTTACCATTGCCAATATCCAGATAGGGTTCAGCCACAAAATGAAGAATGATACCCCTTTCGTGACAGAACCTTGCAAAGGTATATATATGATGCACAGATGCAAAACGATTACAGCTAACGGTATAAACTACATCTCCACTCTACAGAACCGATGTAAGTCCCGTTTCTTCCTCATGTCCCAATCTGTCTAGCTGTTCTGAAAAACACCTTTGTTGTCTCATCATCCAGTGATGATATAAATCCATAAATCATAAACACAAGCCTCCTTTTCGTTTTTGATTAACTTATGCCTATATGCGTCATTCTGAAAACAGTCTGTAGTTTCCAAAGTTCCTTAAAGTCGGCAGGAAATGTTTAAAAGATTTGTTTAAATTTATACACTTTTTTCATCTTGTATTTTGATACCACACTTCTTACTTCAGAAAATACGCAGAAAATCGAACATATACAAAAATTCAAATACCATGACAAGAGAAAGAATCTGCGGATTTATGGAACTATACAGTACCGGTGGATGAGCAGGTTGTTGAAGATATTGGTTTGATTGATATTAGGAAAATCAGAATGAATCGAAACAGAGATGTGATGTTAGGAAGTGTGGATTAAGCTTGGAGAATTTAGGTGGTATCAAAGAATGATAGTTTGAGATTGCTAGGGATTATCCCTAATTACCTTAATTGTCTGTATCTAAGAGACCCCAGCGAATTGTCAGCAACCTGTCTGTGAATGTCATAATTCATCTTGAAGTGAAACTTAATTGCAATCAAATCTTGAAAAACACTTGTCTTCCTAAGGTTTCAGTGTACATTCTGGTAGTTATGTGCTATAAAGATGAGCAAATGGTTATCCTTCTTATACCACCACAACATGAAGAAATTTAATATAAATCCTCGTATCGAAAAAATAATGCAGGGTTCAATGCTTCTTACGTAAAATCCGATAATATAAGGTTTCCAAGCACTTATTAAAACATCAGTTCTGTGGAACAACTATATTTCTCCATTAGCGGAAATGCCGATACTGTATAGCTTTTCAGTATAGTCTGAAAATTTTGTCCGACACTTTGGTCTAAATGCATTATTCAGAATATACGAAGATACATCTCATTCCACTACCGCCAAAATGAAGAACATCTTCCTTTGGATTACCGCTTTTTTGACCAATTTTTATGTCTGAAATACCGCTTGTAAAACTGAATTTTATAAAAAACCTTATCGTTTATAGTAAACTTTCACAGAAAAACGCACCCTTTCGCAACAATCTGTTACTAAGAGTGTACAGAAAACGCATCATCTTCACAGCACCAAGTGTCATGAAAACAATGCGTTTTAAGTTCTAAATAAATATTCATCTTTGATTTTAGATGTCCTTATGTTCACCCAGATGGCAAATTTCGCCCTAGGGTCTTCAAATTAATCTACATGGATTACATCACCTTCGGTGAGAGCCATTCCGATTAATTTAAAGACCGTGGTTAAATTTTTAGGTGGTGGATGTCCTTATGTGGAGACATAATTAAATATTATTCTCTGTTCCATACATAGTCTATAAAACCATCAAAATCTTCTGCAACGATTTTTACTTCCTCATCGTCCATTCCAATAAAAGGAACTTCGATATATTTACCGCTTATATCTATTCCATATGCCATATCTCCACCATCAGAACCAATGAGTATTATGTTATTCAAAAATTCTTGCGTTTCATAATCATCATTCAATTCTTCAATCTCATTTTTTTCCCAGAGCAACAGATAGTTATTTTCTCCAACCATCCCTTCTCCACATACTGTATGCTTCAAATACTCTTCAAAATTCGCATACTTTTCACTTAACAAACATTCTCGACAATCTGAAATATTAAATTCTTTTAGCTTTTCCAGTGTTTCTTTTTTCATTTTTACTTTCCTTTCTGCTCTCTAAGAACTTTATTCCAAAAGGCTGTATATTTTGCATGTTCTTTTGGGGATAACGCTATCTTATTATCTATGTCTGTTGGACTTCCGCCAAATTTAACAGGATGCATCTCATGTATTTGTGTTCCTTTCAAATCTGGTCTATTACGATGTATATTAGCATTTGTCTTATTTGCAAGATTACGAGAATCTGTATACTCCGTACCTTCCAGTATTCTAAACGGTCCATCTGGTTTAGGTGCATCTGGATAACCATTCCAATCATCTATAAAGAATTCACCTGTCTTGACAGTATTACTACCACTCTTACCAAAAAACTGCAGATTGACCGGAACATAAAGTTCCCTCTTTCCTGTACCATCCGCTTTCCCACTCACTCTTTTTGTGGCACTGCTGACTGCCGCTGACTCTGCCACAGCCTTACCCTGGTGCATGTTCTTTAAGGCTGCTCCACTCTTTGACAGTGATACTCCTGACAGTCCCATTCCTGCTACACTTAATCCCAGCGACAGGAAGTTTCCTGCATTTCTAAAGCTGAACACCTCTCCGGTTTCCCTGTAGTTGGCTGAGATGTTTTTCACTGCCTCCATTGCCTGATTTCCGGATAACAGCAGTGCTCCCCCGTCTCCAGCTATTCTTGCTCCCAATTTGATAGTATCTGATACTTTTTCGGCATTCGCAGCTCCTCTGGCTCCCCATTTAATCCCGTTTCCTGCCATGCTTCCCAGCATTGGCAAAATAGCTGCCGTGCTTATGGCGGCATTGGCATAATCCCCCTCCGCTAAATACCAGGCTGCATTGATGGCGTCACAGATATCCAACCCCGGCAGGATTCCTAACAGGTTTAAGGCTGCATGACCGATTCCTGAAATACTGATGTTAGGACTTAGACCAAAGGGGTCAGTCAGTTTTATAGGGTTGCCCTGTACATAGGCAAATTTATTCAGGCTCTGGCTTGCGGTAATGGCACCATCCACCACATCCTGATTGATAAACCGCTTGATACTTACGTTGTAGTACCTGGCTCTCATATAATATAAGCCGTTAAGGTCCGTACATACACCATACATTCCGTTGTACAGATAACTTGTCTTGCTCCGGTCTCCACTTAGCAGTTCTCCATAGGCCCCGTAACTGTAGGTTTCCTCTTTTTCACCGCCTGCTCCCGTTAAGAGAATTGTACTGCCAATGTTGTTGTAATGGAAGCAGAAATATTCATTTTCACTGTTCTGGGTCAGCAAACCATTGCCGTATACATAGGTGATGCTTCCATCTGTTCCCACTTCCTGCAGCACCTGCGGCAGTTCACTGTTGGTATCATAAATGTACCGGACTCTTTCTCCTGTGTCCATATTGGTCCGGGCAATGCGGTTTCCTTCCCCATCATATTCATAGCTTATGTTTCCTGCCTGTATCAGCTGGTTGCGGCAGTTGTAGATGTATTCCGTCATGCTGCCTTCCGCATCGGGTCCGTAGGTCATGTTGCCCTCTGCATCATACACCACTGCTTCTCCGTTGTAGGTAACAAGGCGATTGGCACTGTCATAGGTCATGGTTACGGAGTTTATGTTTCCTATCGCTCCCTCTCCACTGCTGCTTTGCCGTTTTACTATATTTCCTGCTTCATCGTAAGTGTAACAGGTTTCTGACAGCAGCTCTGTCCCTTTTTTTACCTGCTGTGTGATTAACTGCCCTGCATCATCATACGTGTAGATATCAGTAGTTCCGTTGCCGTTTTTTCGCACGGTAAGCAGACCGTTTCCGTCATACTCATATGTGGTTGTATGATTATCTGCATCCGTAACAGATTTTAACTTGCCATTGTCATAGTAATGATAAGTCACTACAGTTCCATCCGGATAAGTAAGTTCAGACAGGGAACCCATGGCGTTATAGCTATATCGGATCGTGTTTCCGTCGGTATCCGTGCAGCCGGTTACCCGGTTTAAGGCGTCATAGGTTCTGGTGATGCTGCCTTTTTCATCTTTTACCTCTATGATATTTCCATTTTTATCGTAGGTGTAGCTGATCGTTCCTGCTTTATCTGTTACTTTTGTCAGTCTCCCCGCTTTATCGTAAGTATAATTTGTTTCTTCCTCATTGGCATTAATATATTTCTCCAACAGGCTCACATTGTTATAGCTGTAGCTGTGCTCACTGCCTACAGCATTAATCTCCTTGGTGACCCTGTTTAATTTATCATAGCTGTAGGCAGTAGTTCCCCCCATTGGGTCGGTGACTGTCGTAAGGTTGCCGTTTTCATCATACTGGCAGACGCTAATACCCGATTCGGCATCTTCTGCCTTTGCCAGACTTCCGTCTGCATTATAAAAGTATTTTGTTATTTCCTCTGTACTCTCTCCTGCCTGTGCAGTATATTTTGTCAGGCTGCCCATGATGTCATAGTGATAGATATCGGTGATGCCCAAAGCGTCTGTGGCAGAGGTCAGCCGATTGGCGTTGTCGTAACTATAAGTTTCTATAGTGATTCCTTTAGCATCCGTTACCGTTACCACATTTCCGTTCTCGTCATATGTCATAGCCGCAGTATTTCCGCATTCGTCGATAACCTTAGTGTTTCTGCCGTATTTGTCATAGATATACTGTATTTTTACTTCTTTTCCTTCTTCATTTAGGTGCGTCACAGTTGTCAGTCTGTTTTCCGTATCGTATTTATAGCTGTTAGTTTCGCCTAATCCATTGGTCTTACTTAAACAATTTCCTTCACTGTCGTAGGTGTAACTGGTAACAGCCCCCATTGGATCGGTTTCTGTCAGCAATCTGCCGTAAATGTCATATTCATAGTGATTTTCATTTCCCAGAGCATCTCTTATACATATCAGATTCCCCACCGTGTCGTATTCATAGGTAGTGGATGCGCCATCGCTTTGAGTGATACGAGTCAAATTCCAACACTTGTCATAACTGTAAAGAATTGTGCTGCCATCGGCATAAGTTGTTTGCTGCAGCTTTCCATTTGGATAATAAGTATAGTCCGTACTTTCTCCTTTTGCATCAGTTGTTTTTATTATGTCTCCCCGCTTATTGTATTGGTAGGAAACAGTGTGACTGTCTTCATCGGTTTCGGTGAGTACCCTGCCGGCTTTGTCATAAGTGTAGGTTTTTGCGCTTCCATCCGGGGCTGTCTGTTTTATTACATGTCCTTCCCCATCTTTTTCGTATGTAAGCTTTTTGCCGCCGGCATCTTCCATGTAGGCAAGTTCTCCGTTTTTATCGTAGCCATATTTCGTTGTATTCCCCTTAGCATCGGTGACAGTGGTCTGGTTGCCGTCTTCATCATAAGAATAAATAAGGAAAGAATATACCTTGTCATCATCCTGCATTATCTCTTGTTTTATTTGACGATTCAGGGCATCATAGGTATATTTCGTCACCAGTCCCGTACTGTCGGTCACTTTTGTCAGATTTCCGATAACATCATACTGATAAGCACATGCATTGCCATTCATATCAGTAAGTTTTGTTAAATATCCCTCGGTATATTCGTAATACTTTGTTCCCAAACCTTCGATGGTTTCTTCGGTAAGCTGTCCCTGTGGATTGTATGTATACGTTACTGTTTTTCCTGAGCTATACTCTGCTCTGGTCATCAGGTTTTTCCGGTTATAAGTATAGTGTGTCTGATTACCGTTTCCATCTGTGACCTGTGTCAGATTATTTGCCTGATCATAAATCATCGTGGTAATAATGCCATAACCATCGGTAATTCTTGTCTGATTTCCATTTTCATCGTAACTGTAGTAATAGACATTTCCCTCTGCATCCCGAAGGGATAGAAGATTCCCTCTGCTGTCATACATAGATACTTTTGTCTGTCCTTCTCCGTCAGTGGATTGCAGGATATTGCCGCTTCTATCACTTACGATGGTTTCTGTGGCTCCGTTTCTGTCAGTAATGACGGTGGTTAAACCGCCATTTTTTTCCTCGGTATATGCAAATCCTGTGTAAGCTTCTTTTGCATCTTTTTGCAGAATAACTCTTCCCTTGCTGTCATACTGGTTGGTTACTTTAGTAATACCGGCGGGACTTATTTTACTCAGAATATGTCCTGCACTATCATAGGTATAAGTTGTTGTTTCACCTAATGGGTTGGTAATGGCAGTTAAGCATTGATTTTCATATGTGAATGTTGTGGTACGACCTGTGATATCACTGACACTTATTAAATTTCCTACTTCATTGCAGTGCAAATACAGGCATGCTTTTGTGGCTGTTTCCATGACCGTGATAAGCGTGTTTTGAGTTCCTTCCTCTATGCCATAGTCTAATGTCAACTCTCTCTTATTCTGATCTGTCATTTTAACAAGCTTACCCTTTGTGTTAAAATCATAGACTATGCCGCTTGACAGGGTCAAGGTATAAGTTAAATCTTCTTTTCTCTCTAACCGGGCATTTTCCATTCCTGAGGAAATACATAAATAGCTCTGCTTATTTGGCAGTTCATCCGCCAGTGCAATTTTCCCTGCCTCAATGTAATTACCATACACCGCACTGTGAGTGACTGCTTCCTCCCTTACAAAAACAGAACAAGCATCCGGCGTCCAATATAGATTTACAAAACCGCCCTCATCCTTTAAAAATGCCTGGAAGTTGTGACTCCATCCTCTTCCCATTTCTCCCGGAGTATCGGTAAGTAATGAACTGTAATTCATATCCAGTGACAAAGTGGACACCCCGTTTACAGCCAATGCTTCATACTCCTCTACAAAGGCTCCGCTGGTTGTATCTACCGGATCCCCCCATGTGGTATCAGCTGCTGATTTATGCTTTACAATACTTACAGATGCATGGCTGCTTATAGGGCTTACCATGACTTTCACCCCTGTATTGGCCCCTTGAAGGGTATCCACATAACTATCTACTAACTTAAAATAATATTCTCCCTCGTCGTATTCCCCACTTCCCTGTGGCGCTGCCATGACAGTGGTTCCATACAAGATGTCTCCCGGTGCAAACACACCAATTTCTAAGATATCGCCTTCATAGAGTACCGGTATGGTTTTGCATTTGCCTGCATCGGCAATATAATAATTATTCTCCCGGTTTTCTATGATGGTAACTTCTCTTGTTTCTTCGTCTATGAGCTTTTGGGAACTATATTTTCCTGGCAGGGTATAGGTGCCAAAGGTGGTAGTTACGTTATAAAAAGTTCTATTTGAAGTATTGGTCAGTTCGTACTGAATGTAATAGGATTCTCCCACATATGCAGCATCTTCAGGTTTGATCGTTAACTGCAGTCCTTCTCCAGTCTGCACATTAACATCGCCGGAAAAAACTGCCTTTACCTGTTTTTCAAATGGCATTAAAGTACCTTCAAAATCTGCAGATATTTCATAATTTCCCGATGCATCTCCTTTTATATACCAAAGAGCAGAAGCAGACTGCTGTCCGCTGATATTTCCTAAATCTATGGTTTCATTCTGGGTTTTTGAATTTAATTGCGCAAAGGACAAGCCTTCCGGTAAATTTAATGTAGCACTGGAATCCTCCAGGACAAACTTTGGTGCCGCTGCATTAATAACGCCTAATTCTACGGTAAACATTTCTTTCAGCCATGAAATATTTCCTGCATCGGTAAGATATGCCAACAACGGTACTGTTTCATCTTTCTGCTCCACCGGAATCGGATAAAAGGTCACCGATGTCTGTTTCGCGGAATCAATGCCGGAACCACCCCCGCTTCCCGTGCTTATCACCTGACTGGTAGTGGTTCCATCTCCTGCCACGGTTACTTTATATTCCACCGGAATCGGAGATTCTGCAAAAGCCAAAGTCAGAGCGTAGGTAAAAGAATTGTAATTGCTTGGATTGGTTAAGTCAATTCCTGCCTCAACCATATCTGCCAATTCCATTTTTTTCACTTCCAGATTTCCCACAACCACTTCGCCTGCTTCTAGGACCAAAACTGCTGCCTTATCCTTTCCCTGCTCCATATTCACGTACTTTTCTGTGGGAAGATAGTTCTGCTTATAGGCGGCAAACCGATAGGTTCCGCCCTCACCGCTGACACAGACTCTGCCTGCTACGTCTGTCACCAGAGTCTGTCCTGTATTGGCGCTGTTATCATTTACGTACACATAAGCATTGGACAACGGAAGATTATTCTGGTCTACCACCTGTATGGTAATGGTTCCTGCCTTGGATTTTTCATAGATAACAACTGTTATCTCCGCCGAATCTGTATTTCCGCCCACATCTTTTACGGTTAATACTACCTTATAAGTACCGGGCTTTTGATATGTATGCTTTGGTTGGGCTCCTGTTAAGATGCTTCCGTCTCCCATATCCCAGATATAATCTGTGATTCTTACATTATCTGTGGAACCGGTACCGTCAAAAGCAAGCTCCAGACCTACTACACCAGACATATCTGTAGCTGCATAAGCGGTAGGAAGAATGGTGTCCTCACTGTCTGCAGCAGCCATCGTTATTTCACTCTTGCTGCTGTTTCCATAGAAATCATAGGTCATAAGATAATACTCATAATCTGTTTCCGGCGTAATGTTTTTATCTGTATAGAAAATATCTGTTCCTCTCATAATGCGAGTATACTGTGTTTCATCATACGCTTTTCTAAACAGTTCGTAATAGCTAAAATCCTCTGCATCACAATTAGTCCATGAAAGATCTATCTGCCAGCTTCCTCCCTTAGCAGCCAACCGGGAGGCTGACGGTGAATCTGTATCCAGTATAAAACTGGTAAAAAATACTTCACTTTCGTTGTCATTTATATCTTTTGCTTCTACCTTTACATGATAGGTACCACTCTCCAAACCACTGCTGTCCCAGTTTATAGCAACCAGCTTTTCTTTTGCATTCACAGTTACCGTATCCAACTGTATCCATGTGTCACTGCCTTCCTTCTGATACTGGGCTTTCACCTGAGCTACTTTTACATTATCATAAACTAATGCTTTGATAACTGTATCTCTGCCCACGATTTCACCATTTCTTGGAGATACACTGTAAATAGTCGGCGCTTTATTGTCTTTTGCTGCCTCCGCTTTTGCCTCATTGGAAACCTCGCTTTCATTTCCAGCTAAATCTACAGAAGTAATCATGTAGCAATAGGTATGGTCGTATTCAACGCTACTGTCGTAGTAGTTAGAATTTGTGCATTTATCAACCAATACCTGATATTCTCCGTCTTGACTTGACCGATATATTCTATAATAAGCAGTATCCTCCTCCTTGGGCGCTGTCCAGGTCAACGCTGTATATCCTTCCAAGCCTTCTACCTTTAAATCGGTAATGGCGGAAGGTGCTGTGCGGTCTATTAAATAAGAATTTGTGAGAATTCCATTTTCAAAGGCATTTTCGTTACCTGCTTTATCATATGCCCTTACTCTTACATAAACATTTCCCTCCGACAATGCTGAAATGTCCCACTGATAGGAAAAAATATTAGTTGTGGAAACATTTCTTTCTACTTCTGTAAGCTTTTTCCACTCTTTTTCGTCTAAAGAATATTCAAATACTACCTTCACTGCTCCAATATTGTCAGTGACAGTGACAGACAGCGGAATAATGTCTTTAAAGTTTTTTGCTGCCGGCAAGAAACCGGAAATTACCGGCGGAGTTATATCTGATTTTGTACTAATGATTATGTCCTGAGACTCTTCTCCACGGTTCCCTAAATTATCATAGCCTACCACACGAAAGGTATATTCTGTATCCGGAGTAAGACCAGTAATATGCATTCCGAGCACATCAGTGACAGTCCCTACACTTACAAAACCCTCTCCCTTAAACTGTTCTACCTGAAAATAAGCAAAATCTGCCTCTGTTACATCTTCCCATTTTAAGCTTACAAAGGAAGCATCAGAGGTTGCCTCCGTGATATTAATTTTATCTATTCCAGTGTTATCTAAGGTATATGTTCTGGTATATTCCTCCACCGAACGGTTGTCACTGCTGTCTATGGCAATGGCGCGCACCAAATAATCACCGTCAGGCAGATCTGAATTGTCCCACACAAAGACTGCTTTTCCATCTGTAGAAGCCTTCTTTTCATCAATGAGAATCCATTGTTCTCCTGCCTGATACTCCAGCCGAATAGAAGATACTGCCGTATCGTCATAAGCACTGATTGTTATCTGGCTATCTTTATTGATTTTGCTTCCTTTTGACTGAATACTCTCGATAATTGGCGGAGTAATATCATTATTTTTCCTTTGTTCCAGATATTCATATAAGTCGCCATCATAGCATTTAAAATCTTTAAAGTAGATTCTGGCACCCATATGGGCACCTCCGCCAATACCAAAATAGTATCTGTCATCCACTGTACTATTGGTAATTTCTTTACTTTTTGCCCGCAAAAAGAAACTTCCATCTGCACCTTGCACATAATGATAGAAATACCCATCATTCTTTTTTACTAATAAATATGTCTGATATTCATTTGTCAAAAAAACTGTTGCCTGTCTACCGCCATAAGTTGATGATTTGTATTGGTAAGAAAAGTAACAATGACCTGGCACGTCTCCTTTTGCAGTAAACAAAAAAGAAATTTCCTGATTTGCCTCTTCTAATTTTCTCTGTTTCATAAAATAAGAGGAACTTCCTGCTAATGCTGTCTTTTCCATCACCTTTACATCGTCTTCGATAGAAACCAGCCCTGCATTTTCCCACGAAAAATATGCATCGTCCCAACCGGACCAGTCTTCGTTGTCATCCTCATAGGCCCATTCGATATCCTCGTATTCCATATTTGCTGCAGCATATGTCACAATTAGTTCTAAATCAACACTTTCACTAACCAAAACTAGCATTAAAAGTATGGCTGTTATTCTTTGTATTATTTTTTTCCATTTTCTTTTTATCTTCATAGTTTTCCCCTTAATTTATTTTAACTGGTAAATAATTTCTTTTTTAATTCCATAAATTCCGGGTTGGGAAAGCTGGTAATTTTCTGCGTTCCTGCTGTCCCAGTTATTATTTCCATCATTAAAGCAAACCGTTGCCTCTGTCTCACTTCCCAGATAAATGATATATTTCCATTGATAACCTTCTGTGTCTGTAGCTTTGTCCATCTCCACTCCCGGTACACTTGTCCATTCATCATTTCCTGCCTTGTAATGAATATAGACTCTCTCCCAACTTGTGTTGCTATAATAAACTTCTATTGCATTACCTTCCGGAGCAGTTATTAACTTCACTTCTCCATTTTTTATCCCATAACAGCCCGCATACACTTTATAATTCTCGGCATTTCTGCTGTCCCAGTTATTATTTCCATCATTAAAGCAGACAGCGACTGACTTGCTGTTTCCTAAGTCTATTGTATATTTCCACTGGTAACCTTCCCTGTCATCGGCTTTACTCATCTTTATTCCTGGTACACTTGTCCATTCTCCATATTCTGTCTGGTAATGGATATAGGCATTTTGCCAACTGTCATTCCCATAATAAATTTCTACTGTATGGTCTGAATATGGTGTTTCCGTAACTGTTGGGGTTATGGAAGACTGCCCTAATTGATTTACTTCCCCATTTTTTACTGCGTAAATTCCTGTATACACCTTGTAATTTTCACCATATTTACTATCCCAGTTTCCGTTTCCATCATTAAAGCAGACAGCAGCTTCTGTTTCATTACCTAAATCTATAGTATATTTCCACTGATATCCTTCTCTTTGGTTCGTGCTGCTCATTTTTACTCCCGGAACAGCGGTCCACTGACCATTTCCTACTTTATAATGAATATATGCCTGGTTCCAGCTTTCATTTCCGTAATATACCTCTACCGTATTATCCGAAAATGGCTTTTCTGTAATACTGGGTGTTATGGTTACTGTAGGTTTTTCTGTAGCTGTCGGCTCCTGTGTCGCGGTTGGTGTAGGTGCAGACATCACTGCTACTCTGCTTTCCAGCAGATTCCCGTTTTTATCATAGCTATAAGTTATCACACTGCCATCTGCATAGCTTACCTTTGTGAGGCGATTTAACTTATCATATATGTATTGCACCCCTGCACCATTCTCTTCCTCTGTAGTTCCCTGCAGGAGCTCTTCCTCTGCAGCTGCATAGCTGCCTGGTGTTTTTTCCTTAGCATTTGTTTCTTGATACAGCGACACGCAGTGAAATAAGCATAATATTAAAATCACCAGCATGACAATACTTATCCTTTGTTTTTCTTTTTTGCACATAGTTTCTTTCTCCTTTTACTTTTTGTTTCAGATTCCCTGATTCATTTACAAAATATATATTTTTTCACTATATTAGCTTTTAGTCTAACTACCAAATATTTATTTGTCAATGTTTATGTAGTATTTTTTCAACATCAAAGTAACAGTTCAGCTATGGTTCATCATACACTCAACTATATATATTTCACAGCTTCTAAATTTATAAAAACAAGTCTGTGGCTTTACATAAGTCACAGACCCATTAATGTTTCTTATATACAATTTAAAAGGAAAATATCACTGCCTCATAAGGTTTCAATGGACATGAAATACTATAGTTCCTATTGTCCCACTCTTTTGCAGCAGCATTCACAGAATCGGTTCTAAGCACTTTGTTACCGCCAAATTTCTTTTCTTTGCTACTGAAAAGAATCTTATATTTCTTCTTCTTTGGCACACCCACTCTGTAATCTTTCCACTCCATAGGAGTAAAGTTGCATACAAACAGCAGATTATGTTTTTCATCTTTGGATTTTCTAATAAAGCTATAAACACCATGGTAAGAATCATTTGCATTGACCCATTCAAATCCCTGATATTCATCATCCATTTCGTACATGGCAGGATTACTCTTATAAAGATGCAACAGTTCTTTCACATAGCTTTGCATACCTGCATTTAATTTGTTTTCACCGATCAAATTCCAATCCAGCTCTCTTTCTTCGCTCCACTCACGTTCCTGACCAAATTCCTGCCCCATAAACAACAGCTTTTTACCCGGATGACCATACATGAAAGCATATGCGGCACGCAGATTTGCATATTTTTCTTCCATTTCCGTTCCCGGCATCTTATTTACCATGGAACATTTCAAATGAACCACTTCATCATGTGACAATACATTAATATAATTCTCCGCATACTGATAAGTCATAGCAAACGTCAGCTTATTGTGGTTATCTTTTCTAAAATATGGATCCAGTTTCATATAATCCAAAAAGTCATGCATCCACCCCATATTCCACTTATGTGTAAATCCAAGCCCGTCATCTTCCGGTTTTCCTGTTACTTTCGGCCATGCTGTAGATTCTTCTGCAATCATAGCCACGCCTTCGTTGCGCCCTAAAACTACTGAATTTAAATGTTTAAAGAACTCGATTGCTTCTAAATTTTTATTACCGCCAAATTTATTTGGCACCCACTGTCCTGACTGTTTTCCATAATCCAAATAAAGCATGGATGCAACCGCATCTACCCGAAGTCCGTCCACATGAAACTGTTCAATCCAGAACAAAGCATTTACAATCAGGAAATTCTTTACTTCATTTTTACTAAAATCGAAAATCTTAGTTCCCCAGTCCGGATGTTCCCCCTTTCTTGGATCTGCATATTCAAATACGGGTGTGCCGTCAAAATTAGCTAGTCCATGAGCATCTCTTGGAAAATGTGCCGGCACCCAGTCTAAAATAACACCAATATTATGTTTGTGCATGTAATCCACAAAATACATAAAATCCTGCGGTGTTCCATATCTGGAAGTTGGTGCAAAATATCCAGTCACCTGATATCCCCAAGAACCATCAAATGGATGTTCTGCGATTCCCATCAATTCTACGTGAGTATACCCCATCTCTGTTACATATTCTGCCAGTTCATGTGCCAGCTCTTTATAATTGTAAAACCCTTCTTCATTCCCCTCTTTGGAAGGGTGTTTCTTCCAAGACCCCGGATGTACCTCATACACTGACATTGGAGATTTCTTAGCATCAAACTTCTTTCTTTTATTAAGCCATGTTTTATCTCCCCATTTGTATTTCGTAATATCTGTTACTCTGGAGGCAGTACCCGGACGCATCTCTGCATAGTTTGCAAAGGGATCCGCCTTATACAATACTTCCCCGGTTTTTGTAGTTATCTGGAACTTGTACAAATCTCCTAATTTCACATTTGGAAGAAATGTTTCAAAAATCCCCAACGGTTCTAAACGTGTCATAATTCCCTCATAACCATTCCACTGATTAAAGTCACCTACCACACTGACATAAGCTGCATTTGGTGCCCAAACTGCAAAATAAACGCCCTTCACACCGTCTACTTCCATGATATGTGCCCCCAGCTTCTTAAAAATGTCATAATGTGTTCCTTGACCAAAAAGATACTGATCCAATTCTGTTATAAATCTTACATCCCTATTATTTATCATATATTCCACCACCTTAATTTATTATTATATTTTTTACATAGGCAATCCGGCTGTTTTTTGCCTGTCCAATGCCATTCAGAAAAGTATATAACTTTCCGTCCCCGTATATTCCTTCCTCTGCATAAATTTTTGCAGAAAAAATTGTTTCTTTTACCATGTTTCTCCTCCTGATTTTAACTTTATGAAAAAATACCATACATAAACTGATTTACAAGATTTTTCCCAACCTCATCAATATCTATTTCCGGTTCTCCAATTTCGAAATAGTAAATCAGATAAAAATTTATGATACCTTCGAAGCCGCTGGCAAACTGATGCTGTCTCCCATTCATATTACCCAGTTTTTCTGAAGCTTCGTCGAATATCTTTACGATAATTTCATGTGTTTTAACCATGTATGGTCTTATTGCCTTATAGGAATCATTTTCTCTGGCAGAATATATAAGTGATAATGTAAAAAGGTACAAAGTTTTATTACCAATTGCCAGCTTCAAATATGCTTTACACGTTTCATATAAAGTTTCCGGTACATCTCCCTGATATACAGATGCTTTCTCCAACTTCTTTAAAAAATCAGTATAGAACCTGTCGATAATACTTTCCAACAAACCATATTTACTTTTGAAATAATAGTACAACGTGGGCTTTGTGGTTCCTGCACGGTCTACAATTTCCTGTACCCCCACCGCATCATAACCTTTTTCATAAAAAAGCTCCGTAGCACATTCCAATATATTGGTTCGGTTATCCATTTTACCCCTCCCGTCAACACATAACCTATGTACTTAATATTCTGAATTTTATATACCGATTGGTACTTGCACACCTATTATACCAATCGGTATATACAGATGTCAACAATAAAATAGCCAAAGTATTTTTATACTCTGACTATTTTTATTATCACCTATACAAAATCTTTTTCTTTTAATATCATATAATGTTCACTGTCATACTTTTTCCGAATTAAAGTACCAAGCATATTTTTTAAAGTTTTCTTTTGAGCATGTTCTATAGCCGCATCCATCATTTCTTTTACATCAACAAGAGATGGGATGATATCCGTTTGAAACTGCAATTCTGCTAATCGGCTGTACAATGCCAAAACTCCCATATCATCTATCTTACAATCATGTTCCAGCGCATATGATTTTGCAAATGCAACTAAGTCTGCGTTCGTATATGGGGGAAGGTCAATCTTTGCTGTAAATTTATTTCGGAAACCGTTATCTGCCTCCAGCAACTTCAACATTCTCTCTCTGGTATCTTCAATAATCACCAAGATAGTCTCCGTAGTTTCATCCAATACTTTAGAAAAGTTATGAATTGTTTCCATATTCATATCTGCTGCCTTTTCTATAATAAGTACTCCACCGGCCGCACTTGCCGCCACAGATTCCGCATCCTTGTGATTCATGGCTTCACCTGTAATTCTTGCCACCTTGTTTCCCTTCATATTTTTGGACTTTTTAGCAGCCTTTATAATATCTACCGCAAGCGTTGTCTTTCCTGTGGCAGAATCACCCATGATCACAATATTTCCCTTATCTGATATTTCATCAATGCTTTCTAAGGCACTTAAAATCTGCTCACTTACTCCGTCAATTTCTGTAAAATATTTAAAAATACGCTTGAAGCTTTCAGCATCTGCTTCCATTACAATTGGAATTTCTTCTTCCTCATCTCCGACAATGCTTTCAATTCCTTCCGGCAGTCCTGCGGACAATTTCGACTCCAATTCTTCCACAGCATCTTCATCTTCCGGTTCTTCTTCCTTGCCAAATTCGTCTAGTTCATCCAATTCTTCCTGTAAATCCTCTGCTGCTTCTTTCCTGTCCCATGCTGTATAATCTGTCTGATTTTTTTCCGTATCAATCTCTGCAGCCTTATCCTCCGTTCCTTCTAATTCCGGGCTTGATTCAGGCTCAGCCACACTGGACTTGTCAGATTCCTGTATTGCTTTCAGTGCCTCCTGAGCTTCTTTCATTATGACATCTTCTAAATCTCCAAATTCATACTGCATTTCTTGTAAATTATTTTCCGGCTCAGACTGAACTTCTTCCCGAATCTCTCCCTCAAATTCTGGCTGAATTTCCTCTTTCACCTCAGTCCGTAATTCTTCCTGTAAATCACCTTCTGCTTCCTGCTCCACATGGTCTTCCATTTGTTCAAAAATATCGGTTTCCTCAATGATTGCCTTTAAACCCTTATCGTGATTCTTATCCGTTTCTTCAGAAAGTTCCCGATCTTCCATCATTTTTTTCATTTCCTCAGAAATAGTTGGAACCACATCTGCCAGACGGTCCATAATATCCTCTGTTTCTGCAATTGCCTTAGCTTTTGCTTCTTTCAAAGACTTCTGTTTTTCTTCCTCTGCCTCCGCTTTGATTCGTTCCCATTCTTGAAGAACTTCTTCAATGCTCATCTGTCCGGTAATTTGTTTTTCCATAATATCTTCATCTGGAACACAAATAGATATCTGCCCATCACTGTCTTCTGAAAATATCTTTTCATATTCGTTTTCTGTCTGTGTATCTATTTGTTCTTCTTTTTCTTTCTCTATGATTTCAGTTTCCTGTTCCGGCTTCTGGGCATCCTGTAATTTCCCTTCAACTTCTTTGACTGGAATAATTTTAGTAGGAGCATCTGCAATATGAATAATAAATTCTTTGGTCTTTTCTAAATCCTCTTCCGGTTCTTCTTGTTTTTCCGTATCGCCCACCATTTCTGTATTTCTATTAACAGAAGTAATCTGACCCATAAGTTTTGCCGCTTCTGCCATAACATTAGCATCTTCCTGGGCTATCTCCGGTTCGCTGTCATCCACATTTGGCAATTCTTTCGTTTCTCCTGTTTTCTTTTCTTCCATCAATCCGTCGATCTTACTCTCCTGAACCAGCTTCTTGATATTGTCCATTGTAGTATCCACTGTTTCTTTCTCCGTAGCCTCCAGAATCTGCTGCATGCTCTTTGCCAGCTCTTTCTGTAAATTTACGGTATCGTAGATTCCATAATTCATGGGCTTTACATTGATTTCCGGTTTCTCTTCCATAGCTTTCTCTGCAACAGCTTCTACTGCGGCAATAGACTTTTCTATCTGAACATCATTTCGGCTGTCGTACTTTTTCTGCTGTTCTTCGTTCAATGGCTGATAAAGCATTTTTAGTTCCATTGCTTTCTCAACGTACTTTCCTTCCGCAAACCATAAAATCAGTTCATCGCATTCTGCCACACACTGTTCACTCATCCCTGCTCTGTGATACAGATACGCCAACTCAAACGCCCATTTTTCCACATACTCATGACGCTTGAATTCTTCCAATACCGCAATTCTCTCCTTCAACCCTACTTCCTGAGCCTCATAAAGCTTGTACTGCAAAATATATCTTCCGGTATCCCTTGGAGCTACTTTGACAAATTCCTTATAATATTCCACTGCATCTATGTATTCCTCTAAACGTATAGATAATTCTGCCAGTGAATAAATAATCATTCGTCCATACGGATGCCTGTCATAGGCAATCAACATAACATCCCGGCTTTCCTCCAGCATGTCATTTTTCTCATATATTTCACCAATAAGACAGAGCATAGGGATACTTCTCACACGATTCCAGTCAATTGTATTAGCAATTTTCATTGCAGATACATAATCCTCCTGCTCTGCCAGCTTTCTAATCTGTTCTGCTTTTATGCGATATTCATATTTATCCACAACTACCTCACCTGCCCCAAATTATTACATAATTTCTTAATATCATCTAATTAAAAGTTTATCATATACCATTATAGATGTCAAAAACAAAAAAGCAGCCGTCTTTACTTTTCATTTCAAAACGGCTGCTACTCCATATGTACTTTTCTTCTTTTCATTTTATATTTAATATCAAAGATTTTTTCTTGTGTTTACCTGCTTTTGATTCTTTTGTTCTTTGTAAGAATACAAGTATCTTCAGCATTTTGAAATGATGACTTTCTCTTTGGTTTCTACTTTCTTTCGTATTATATATATAAATTTATTATATATATCGAATCTTAATACGTATGCCTATAACCAGCTTAAAATAATATATTTTGCTTTGGCTATGAATACTTTAAATATGTCTGTTTCTTTACACATCCATATTCATTCTTACTGTGATGAATGTTTCAATATGCGATAAGCAACACTTTTTTCGGATTCTCTTATCTTTGATTCCCTATTTCTTATTTTTCTTTATCCGAAACTCTATATAATCTCTTATAAAGATATTATTTACTGCTATTGTAATATAATTCTTTGCTAATTGATTATTCACAGGATTTATAACTTATCCATCACACATATTGAAGTAAAGTTTCTGCATTGTCCATTGGAATCAATCCTCCCAACTTGTATTTATTTTTAGCTTTTGTATGTTACAACGCCATCTATTATTTTACTGTTTCCAACTCTGCAAAAATCTTTTTCGTGTATTTCTGCAAAGCTTTTAAGGAAACTAGATGAATAATGATTCGTTGTTTTTTGATATGTTTATACTACCATCTTCGTCAATATTTGTCAATACTTTTCGAAGATTTTTTCAAAATATTTTTACTATTAATTTAAACTTCTTAAAATATATCGCATTATTTATGCTAATTGTTTGTACTTTTCTGACAATTTATTTTTAAAAGATTGAGGACTAAAACGGAAGCAATGGCTAAGATAACTGCTAGCACCATTCTGACAATAAATTGTAATTCTGGCAAAAAGGGTATAATAAAATTTGGAAGATTTGCAAAAGTATGTGCAATAATAGCAGGATATAACGACTTTGTTTTTGCAAAAATTATTCCAAAGCAAATACCCATTAATGTTGCCACAATAGTTAGCCACAACCCCCCAGCCATTAAGTGTGCAAGACCAAACATAAGCGAACTTACTAATACAGCCACCCAAGTAGGAAAACTTTTCTTTAATTTATTTAACATAATTCCACGGCACAACACTTCTTCCATCACTGGCTGTACCACTAAAAGCGTTAAGCCCATCATTACCACACCAAATCCCGGAATTATATTAGAATAAAACATAACGCTTCTTTTCATTTGTTCATCATTTGCAAATGATAAATCATATGTAATAAATGCCCATGCAAATGAGAATAAAAATGCTGCCAAAGCCGGATATATGCATAATTTAATTTTTATAGGTACGATGCTCCACTCTTCTTTTACGTTTTTTTTTTACGAATTTTTATAAATAATGTAAAAAGACCAGTAGCAGCTACAGATATAATTGTCATAAGAAATAGATGGTTCATACTAAAATCTATTAAATCGCTTTCCGTCTGGATCCCTGATATGACACCGATTATCATAAATGCTATTTGAACTGCCAATTACAAAATAAAATATAACCCAAAGTAAATAAAAGATTCCAGAACATTTCTCATTCCCACTTTACCTCCTTTTATGCAAATTCCAAACTATTCTGCTCAAAGCTCAACGATGTATATTCAAGTTCATCCTGCTCTGTCTGGCTGCGGTAGTCCACTACTACGGTCTGCTGTCTTCCGTCGATGAGTTTTTGTCCCAGTATATAATTCACTTCAAATCTTGCGGTTATGGCTGGAGTGGCACCTCTTGCCGGAACGATCAGCTGTACATTATTGGCTTTCAGGAGCTTAAAGATTGGTTCCCAAATGTATACATCTTTTGCCGCTCCAAAAGGATTGTCAATGAAAATTACATTTTTCAGCTTCAAAGGATCTGCGTTGGCAGAGTTCATGCTAGTAATATAATGAATGATGGCTACTAAGAACTGAATGTAAATACCCTGAGACTGTCCTGTACTTCCCACAGCTTCCTCATACTTTAAGTAGCGGCTCTGTTCTTTTATACGTTCTCTCTTATAAAGATTTAATTTGATTAAATTCATGTCTTTTACAATAACAGAGAACAGCTTTTTCCATGCCAGCTGGCTTCTGATATATTTCACTCGCTCTGCCTCTGTGGCAAAACTATCGGCAGTCTGAATAATATGGTCAATATAATCTGACATAGCAGACGCATACATTTCTTCTTTAATATAAGGGATATTTAGGGTAATCATAGGTACCAGTTTATCATCCAGCCAAATTCCCGATAGTTTGGGTAGTCTGTCTAAGGCTGCCTTCATATTAACGCAGGTTTGCAGACATTGACTTTCAAAATTCTGTTTTATTTTCTCCATGTCAACAATACCCTTTTCCACACCGGATTTTTCCAGTTCAATGCAGGAGATGGTATCTTCAATATTTGCTATTAACATATCTGCCTCTGCTTCATTGGAAGGGCTTTCAATACGTTTTTCTACTTCATTTGCCAACTCATAGGCTTGTGTCTTTAACAATGTTTCTTTCAGGCGATTTTTATCTTTTTCAAAGGCTTCCCTGCGCTGGTATTCCTCTTTCATAATCTTATCATAAAGGGTTCGAAGTTCTTTATAAGTCTTCTTTAAGGAAGTTTCATCCTCTAAAACTCCCTCTTCACCTTCCATTATGATGCCGGCGGATTCTATCATGCGAATCATATCTTCACTGATGGCCTCTAACCCTGCCAGTTCCTTCTCTATCTGTTTTTCTTTTTCCATGGATTTTTTTATATTATTGTCAATCACCTGTGCCAGATTTTTGTACTCGCTGATAAATCTTGTAAGCTGCTCGCCGGACAGTTCAAGGGGCTGGTACCTTCCATATTTTTCTTCTACCAGAGTTTTTCCATGAGCGATACTTCCAAATTTCCGATTGGCAGATTCTGCATAAGCCTCCAACTTCCTTTTTGTAATTTTAATTTTTTCTTCTACTTCCCGGATTTGTTCTTTTTGGTATTTTAATTCTTCCAAACTCGTTCTCATCATTTCATGGCGTTCATATATTGCCTTTAATTCCTCCAAGTTTCCATTTCTATATTCAATGGCAGAAATACACTTTTCCATTTGCGCCTTATAGTTTTCCGCCAGCTTCCTCTTGTCTGCAATATCAACATTTTCTGCCACAAAATTATCCCGCAGCCCCATAAATTTTATTTCCAATTCTTCCATAGATAAAGTGCTCAAAGAACTGTCTGTGAGCACTGTCTGCTCTTTGTAATATGGCTGAAATTCTTTTTCCCATATGTCCTTTCTGTTCTTTAAGATGGTTTCCATGCCCTGATACCTTTCTCTCAGGGTGCCTATACGTTCCCGTAAGGATTTCAACTGGTTGCTATAATCTTTTAGGACTGTCTCTCTTTGGGAAACTGTTTCTTTTAAAACTGTTAATTCTCTTGCTTTTGAACTGTAATGACTGTATAATTCCTGGATTTCTTCTATTATCTTTAATTCCTGCTCCACACTTAGCAGTTCTGCTTCCTGTTTGTCTTTATATTCCTGAAACTGATTCTTCTTGTTATACAAGTTATTTTGCTGTGCCTGAAGGTTGTCTGTTTCTGCTGCAATATCTTTCAGTTTTAATTTGTTTTCTTCATATTCTTTTACGTTATCTGGCTTTTCTGTCAAATATTTGCTCTCAAACTCTTCCATAAATGAAATATCAGATTTTATAAATTCTGTGCGCTCTCTCAATACCATAAGTTTTTTCTGCTTTTCTTCCAAATCCTCCATGACGGATTTCAACGCCATAGACAAACTGTCTTCAGAAGTAAACTCAGACTTTTCTGTTGTCAAAAAATCTATCAACTCTGTGGAATACAGTTCAGTCAGTGATGTCTCCAGTGCTTTCCCATTGATCACAGGAACCACTTTCCCTGTATTTCCAACCTTTTTTAAATTTTTATCAAATCTGACGGATTCATAATCCTGCAGAACCACAATAGCATAAGGAAGTAATGGAACAATCTCCAACAACTCTTCCTGCTGTTCCTTCTCATATCTTTTTAGATAAGAATATCCTGTGACCGCGCGCTCTTTTCCCACATTTATAATTTCTAATGTTTCCTTCAATTCCTGGGAATCTGCGAATAATTGTCCTTTTTCATAAGCTCTACATTTTGTCTTTAACCGGGCAATTTCCTGCTTTAACATTTCTGCTTCTATCAGACTATTCTGAAAAGTATAGTAAATCTTCCCCTTTAGCTGACGCTCTTCGGATTCTTGGTAAAAATCTTTCAGCTTATCGATTTTTTCCCGATATCCACTGTATTCTTTCTGAAACTCTGCCAACTTTTCCTGTCGAAGCAGCAGTTGTTTTTCCTGCTCCTTTAAAATATTCAGGCGCAAACGGTTGGCGGAAATGGTTTCATCGGTCTGCTTTTCCTCCTGATGCACATTCTGTCTGCTTTCTGTCAGTTCCTTTACTTTCTGCTGTAATTTCCTTACTGCGGCACCGGCTTCTTCGTAAAGCAGCAGTGAAGTTTTCTGTTTTAATGCTTCCAATCGTTTTAGCTGATAGGTGCTGTCTTCCTGCAGCAAATGTATTTTGCTCTTCTGAAAGGTACTCTCTGATTCTTCCTTTTGTAATTTTTCTTTCATCACATTTTCTTCTGCTTCTTTCTCCCGGCACTGGGTCTTCAATACAGCCATGTGTTGCTGTAATTGCTGTCGTTGTAATTCTTCCAGTTCTTTCCACTGTTTTGCCAGGCACTGTAAAGCAGATTCCATATCACTTCCCGACTGACTGGTATGCTCGGAAGCAATTTTTGCCGCCTGATATTCCTTTTTATAGTCCAGATAATCCAAATAATCGTTGGCGTTTTCCTTTAACAAAAGCTTTTTCTGATAACTGGATAATTCCTGCTCAAAGGAGATTAAAATCTCTTTGGTGTTCTTGACACTTTCATCTAATTTCTGCAGTTCCTCCTGCTCTATCTGCACCATAGCCGTATCAATCTTAGCCTCTTTTTCCTTTTTTTCCAGCAACAACTGCTCCCTGTGGGCCAGCAGATTTTCTCTCTGACTTTTCTGCTGCTCCATAGACTTGCTGCAGGTATTATATGTATAGATAAATTCCTTTTCAATACCTCGTTTTTTGTGGTACATACCCTTTAAAGACTGAAGTCTTGCAATAAAGCTGTTTAATATTTCTATCTGTCTGTCATAATTGGCAATGTCATTTTTCTTTTTTGTCAGCTCCACTAATTTATTCTTAATATCCAAAAGAAGCTTTGCAAAATCTGCTCCTTGTCCGGTGGTATTGTAATAGGACTTTTGAAGGATTTCTTCGATCAATAAATCCTCCACCACTTTTCTGGTAGTCTTATAATTTGTTTCAAAATATGTACGCACATGACCTTCTGTCTTGTTGATACCACGAATGATTTCCCACTCGCTTTCATAAATGCCATAGTTGCTGATAAACTGCTGATACTCACCTTTACGTTCAAATATTTTTATAATAAGACTGTAATCTTTATGTTCTAAATCCTTTAAGTAATTTTTCAACCCATGGTAAGTAATCCTCTCTTTACCGTTGCTCAAAGGAAGATTCTTAATATCATTGTCATTAAATTCCCGGTAAAATATCACATAATTAAAATATTCAATAGACGCATTCTCCCGCTGCTGTGTTTCATCCAGGCTGTTTTCCTTTGCTTTTCTGGCACAGAAGCCTGTGGTCATATACTTATAGCCGTTCTTCACATCATCACTGTTTAACTTCCATTCAATAAGAGAGTGAATGGTGCTGCTGCCGCTTCCGGTGCGGAACAGCTTTTCTATGGGCTGCTTTTCATCTAAAGTACAATTTGGGATCATGTTTTGTAACAGAAGCAGCATCAGCACACTTTTTCCGCCGCCGTTTGCCAAATCGTAAATGGTATTTTTTCCGGAAAAACGCATGATAAAGTCATCATAAAATTGTGTTCCAAAGTTGTATTTTACATTATTTACGCGAATTCGATTAATATGCGGCATCTTCCTGCTCCTTTCCCTGAATGATCTCGTAAAGTCTTCCCTTAGATTCTTCAAAATAATTTTCAATCAATGCCCTTGCCCTGTCTTTTAAGTAATATCTCTCCTCTGACTGTGCCATTAATTTTTGTGAAATCAGGAAATTTAGCACTAACTTAATGTAGCCTGCTTTGGAATTTTTTACGGCACGAATGGACTCCTCTGTGGCTGCCGGCAAATCACTCCACATCATTGCCAGTGTCTTAAAGCTGTTTTCCTCTGTTTCCTTGTTGGTGAGAATTTCCAAATTATCAATTATATGCTTTAAAGAATAATCTACTGTTTCCATAATGTCTTCAATTTTCACGTACTCATTAAAATTGTATCCTGATGAATCTGTATAAAAGCAGGTAATGATCTGATAAATAATGAAATAACAAAGATACAATTCTCGATTCACCTTTAATCCCAGCTCTTTTCTCAAATCCCCATTGCTGAACCCAAAAGCCTGATTGTTATCTCCGGCAGTAATATAAAGGCAGTAATTGTATTCATAAAGCTTAATATTCATACGGTTAAGCATACGGTTTACCAAATCATAGACTTGAGCATTGGTGCTGTATGCTTCGTACAATGAAACATTTGCTCCGCTGTTCCTCCCCACTTCTTCTCCGTCTAATAATCTGGTCAGTATATCAATTGCTTTATCTAAATTTCTTTCTTCCATGATTCATCCACCTTTTCAAACTGAATATCTGATATCTCCAACATTTCCGTAATTTTCACCGTCTCTTCTCCTTTGGGGATCAAGCGAAAACAAAGCTCATCATAATCACTTTTTCTTTCCAGTATTTCATGAACTATTTCTTCAAAAAAAGTATCCGGCTTTTGGCGGATTTCTCTGACAGAATAAGTATTCTTCTGGCACATATGCACTAAAAATGTATAATAGTCTGCATTTTTCAGCACTCTTTCTCCCAATCTTTGTATCAATTCCTCATTGAACTGATGAAGCGTAAAAGCCTGTTCTCTTTGGAGTTTTTCAAAAAGAATTCTCACAATCTTATGAAAATTGCCGCTGATTCTCTCTTCCTCTAATTCATCTTCATATACATACGCCGCTTCCTCACCTTCTGTAACAGTTTCTGTTTCCTCTTGATTTTCCGCCTTCATACTAAGCAAATTTTCTGTCAGAACAAAAGAAAACTGCTTTTTCACATTAAGCTGAAGCAAAGGCAGGATTAATGCTTCCATTGCCTCGACGTTATCTTTTTCCATCATCTGGTTCATGGCATGATTGAAATCAAAGGAATTACGCAGGGTACTTAACTTAGACTTTTTCACTATTTCGTCTGCCTGAAGCTGTAAGTCGGTACATAGAGAAAGCAGTTCACTGTGCTTATACATAGCCTTTTTGATTTCCAATTCCAAGGTATATATTTCATCCATCATAGCAAAAAAGCGCGCATTTTCTTTTCCCTTTTTATCCAGCTCAGCTTTCTCTAATGCCTTCTCTATTAATTCGCTGTTTTTCTTAAACAGTCTCTGTTCCTCATCAAACCATTTTGTAATATCATTTATATAAGCTTCATATACCTTTTTCCCTTCAAAAACATCTGCACTAAGTATCGCCAACACTTCATTTCGCCTTAACTTTAATTTATTCACTTCCCGATTGATCCTCTTTACCACTTCAATGCCGCCCTTAAAGTTTTGAGTATCAATTAACTTGCTTAACAAAAGTTGTTCCACACTAATGCTGCTTTCTTCCTTAATTTCTTTGGTATCTAAATAAAACTCTATAGCTTCAGAAGTTATTCTATAGAATAAATTACTGTCTATAATTCTGCTTTCAATTAATTTCATGCGAATGGTTTTCTTCTGATGATCTTTGGGGTCAAAATAATCAAAGGAAAACGGTTTCCCCTCATTGAGCAATTTATCAAATAAGTAGGCACACAATTCTTTTTCTTCCTCCTCAGCAACCTTTAACTGAAAATCCCTGACTAAAATGGTGTGCAAAAAGCTTTCATATTCCTGATATGCAACATCTTTGTCTTTTAGATTGTTCTCGTCAATGAAAAACCGCAGTACTGCCATGGTTATGTAGCCCATATCCAGACAAGAATATTTTCCTTCTTTCCATTGCAGCAGGGAATTGTCCGCCAGCTTAAAAAACGGATAGTATTTCTTTATATTTTCAATTCTCTCTTTGTGTTCCTGTATGATGTCCTGCATCATAATATATTCTTCAGTCATACGTTAACTCCTCTGCCAGACAGCAAAAGAAAAAGATGAGAAATGTTCCCCACCCTTTTCTTCTGAGCCTCATTATTTGTACATTGGACACGTTCTCGTTCTCTTGGTATTGCAATCCTGAATACGTCCCAGAGAACAGCTTACCAGTTCGCCTTTTAAGAAACAAAATCCATTTTTTTCTTCTAAGTTTTGTTTCTCTTCTTCTAACGGACATTTACTTAATTTCTTTGTCATACAATCCAAAACACGTCCCGGAATACAGTCTACCAAATCACCTTTCACACAGCAAAAAGGCCGCGTCTCCTCTTTTTTAGCTTCTGCCTGCAACGGACATTCCCTAACTCTTTTAATGTTACAGTCTTGAATACGTCCCGGAGAGCAATCCACCAATTCTCCTTTTAAAAAACAAAATCCCTGTTCCATTAGAATCACCTTAATTTCTTTTTAATACCATTGCGGATACCGGAGCTACCACAACATGATTTTCTGCCCTTTCCAATATTTTTGTGCCAGCCTGTATCTTATTCACATAAACACCAAAGCTGCCTTTCGGGAGTTCTAAAGTCACTTCTTTCTTACCTGCATTGTAGGCTATCAACACTTCCTCGTCTTCTGTTTTTATCACATAAGAAACCAGACCCGGTACAATCGGAAGAAACTTAATATACTGTTCTATCTCCTCTTTTGTGCGTAAGCGCAATGCTTTTGTTTCCTTTCTAAAAGCAATCAATCCCTGATAATATGAAAAAATATCTAAATGCTCTTTCTTAGTATCCCACTTAATACTGTTAATTTCATCACTGCTGTTAAAGCTGTCTTCCACATACCCATATTCCTTGGTTTCATCGGGCTTACTTCTTAAGATTTCTTCTCCTGCATGGATAAAAGGGATTCCCTGTGAAGTAAGAATAATGGCAATGGCAAGCTTATTCATTGCTTCTAATTCCTCTTGAGATTTTCCTTGGTTAGAAATAGCTAACTTATCCCACAAAGTATAATTATCATGGCAGGAGGTATAATTGACACACTGTGACGGTGCAGCTGCCCAAGGTGCCGGTATTTTCTGCTTATAAGAAACATTCTTCCTATATAACTGGCTATGGCCCACGGCACCAGTAACACCAAACTGGATCAATCTTTCTAAGTGCTTTTCACCGCTGACAAATCCTTTTTCGAGCTCTTCAAACACGCTTCCCTTTACCGCATCTCTGATGTCATCGCTGAAAGCTGCGATTCCTGGCATACGATAAGTATATTGTTTTAATGCACGTTCTTTTTTCGGCAGCATTGATTCCTTTGCCGTCCATCCTTCTCCATAAATAAGAATATTTTCATCTACTTCATCTAATGCTTTTCTAATTTCATTCATGGTTGTAATATCATGGATTGCCATCAGATCAAAACGAAAACCGTCAATATGATATTCTTCTGCCCAGTACTTTAAAGAATCCACCATAAATTTGCGGACCATTAAATGATTGGATGCCGTTTCGTTTCCACAGGCAGATGCATCGCTGAATGTATCGCCGTTCATACGGAAAAAGTAACCGGGCACAATTTTCTGATAACAGAACTCCTCTGCATCAAACACATGATTATAAACCACATCCATGACCACACAGAGACCACTTTTGTGAAGTGCCTGCACCATTTCCTTAAATTCTTTAATTCGTACTTCTCCATGAAATGGATCGGTGGAATAAGAACCTTCCGGTACATTGTAATTCACAGGATCATAACCCCAGTTATACTGCGGCACATCTAATTTTGTTTCATCCACTGAACCATAATCAAAAGACGGAAGCAGGTGCACATGAGTTACACCTAGCTCTTTGATGTGTTCCACACCCGTTTTTAGATTGTCTCCATTTACAGTACCTTCTTCCGTAAATGCCTTATATTTTCCTTTATATTTCATGCCGGAAGATGTATCCATAGAAAAATCCCTGATATGAAGTTCATAAATTACTGCATCCGTAGTATTTATTTTTTCCGGTCTTTTTTCTTCTGCAAATCCTTCCGGATCCGTAGCCCTCAAGTCTACCACCATGCCACGAAGACCATTGGCACCTGCTGCCTTGGCATATGGGTCTACTGCCTCTCTTTCCTTTCCGTTTACCTTGGCAGTATAAGTATAATATTTCTTATGCAGATCTCCGGAAACTACAGTTTTATAAGTTCCATTTTCCGCTGGTTCCATTTTCACAATTTTATACGGTTCTCCCTGCAATCCATCCTCATATAAATTAAGGATCACAGACTCAGCTGTAGGTGCATATACACGAAAAGATGTGCTGTCTTTTGAATATACGCTTCCTAAATCATTACCCGTATAAGTATATTTATTTTCAAAGTTTTTTGTTAAATAAACTGTATTTTCCTTCATATTTGCTCCTTTATTATTTTATATATTCCAACAACTCTTTCTGAGCTGTTTTATAAATATTTTTTGCAATAGGAACGACTTGTCCATTCAGCAATTTAAAATCATATGTTTCAATTTCCCCAACATACATTAAATTTACAATATAATCTTTATGGCATCGGAAAAACTGCCTGCCCTCAATAATAGGAAACAGGTCTTCAAGCGAATCCACCGTACATATATGGAAATTTTCCCCATAAACTTTAATGCCATTATAAATATGCTCAATATAATAAATATCATCAGGGTGTACTTCTATCTCCATATCACCCTCCATCACAGTAATAGATTCCCTTGAGAAATATTCAATGATACATCTTCGAAAAATCTCTTTTACTTCAATTTCCTTTACTGGCTTCACAAGAACATATGCATCAGCAATTTCACAATTCTTTTTCATTTCTTCATCTTTCACCACAAATACGATATCTGCATTATATCCAGTACTTTTCAGCTTTCTGGCAAAATTAGTTCCATTCATATCTTCCAGAAAATAATCTAACACAAACAGATGATAATGATTGTTCATATTTTTCTCTAATTCTTTCGTACTTTCATAGAAATCAATCTGGTAATCTAATTCTTCGATTTTTAGAATTTCCTGAAGGTAATCTTCAAAAATTCTTGCATAAATCTTTTCACTTTCCAAAATTGCTACTCTGTACATTTTTACTCCTTTGCTTTAAATTATACCCTTTACTTCTCTTTTTGATTTAATGTGTCCTTTACTTCTTTGTATGCCTTATTTGCGGCAAGAAATTTCTTATTTAAATTTCCCATTTGATAAGTTGCCTTAATGATCATCTGTTTCAAATTCCTTTTCATCCCCATCACTCCTGATTATCTATATATAATCATCTTATGAATTGGGTTCCCCATTGATGAAAATTTTTGCTCATATTCTGTCATAATATTTCCTGCATTCATAATTTTATCTTGGTGAAGATCAAAGGTATGCTGCTGTATTTTCCACCCTGCTTCCTTTGTTTCTTCTAAAGAAAATTCAAATAAATCACGGTTATCTGTCTTAAATTCCAGTCTGCCGTCCTCTTTTAATATTTTATCATACCTTGTCAAGAATTCTCTGGAAGTCAGCCGTCTTTTTGCATGCCGGTCTTTTGGCCAGGGATCCGAGAAATTTAAGTAAATTTTATCAATTTCACCATGTGCGAAAATATCTTCCACTGTTTTGGCATCTATACAAAGAAAATACAAGTTTTTCACTTCAGTTTCCTGATGCTTTTGTAATGCCCGCAGCAGTACACTGGAATAACGCTCTACACCAATATAATTAATATCTGGATTCTGCCTTGCCAGTTCCATAATAAACTGCCCCTTACCCATCCCGATTTCTATTTGTATGGGATGATTGTTTTGGAATATCTGATTCCATCTACCCTTGTATTCTTCCGGATTTTTGATGACAAATTCATTTGCTGCAATCACCTCTCCGGCACCTTTTATATTTCGAAGACGCATAAATCTACTCCTTGTTAGTTCTGGTTTTGTCCTAATAATTACCAAATATGGTCATATTCTTTGTTTCTTCCTGCAGACTTCCCAATGCATTCTGTACTGCACTGTCCTGCAAATTTCCTTCAAAATCCACAAAGAAACGGTATTCCCAGTTTTTCTCACGAATCGGCCTTGATTCAATATTACAAAGGTTGATTCCATTATAAATAAAATGAGATAATGTCTTATAAAGCGAGCCGCTTTCATGAGGAATCTCAAAACAAATACTTATCTTTCCTGCATTCTTTAAAAATTTTTTCTGACTGCAAACAATGATAAATCTAGTGGAGTTTAACTCACTGTCATTGATGCCCTCCTCTAATATATTAAGTCCATATAACTCTCCTGCATATCTGCTTGCAATAGCTGCCTGGGTTTTATCTCCTTCCTCTGCCACCTTCTTGGCTGCAAAAGCATTGTTTTCCATACTGATCTGTTTCCAGTCCTGCTTTCTTAAATATCCTGCGCTCTGCATCAGAGACTGAGGATGGGAATATACTGTCTTAATATCCTCTTTGTCTGCCCCCGGCACCGCCAGCAGACAGTGTTTAATTTCAATAATCTGTTCTCCAACAATATAATTATCAAATTCTACTAACAGGTCATAAATTTCGCTGACTCCTCCTGCTGTAGAATTTTCAATTGGTAATACCGCATAATCTGCCTTTCCCTCTGCTATTGTCTCCATAGCATTTCGGAAACTCTTTACATGAAAATTCTTCACCTGTGCACCAAAATATTCTTTCATGGCTGCATAACTGTAAGAACCCTCAATTCCCTGAAATACCACTGTTGCATTTTCTTTATCTAATGTATCCACCGGCTGAAAAGAAGGTTTTTCCATAATTCCGTGCTGTTCTAAAAGCTTATACTGAAGTTTTCTGCTGATAGACATAATCTGCCCAAACAATTCCCCCACACCTAAACGATTGATCTCATTTCCAGTCAGTGACTGAACTGCTTCAATTTTTTCATTTTCTCTCTCCCGGTCAAAAACTTTTTTTCCGGTTTTTATTTTATATTCTGCTACATTTTTGCAAATTTCCATCCGCTCCTCAAAAAGCTGCACCATTTTTCTGTCGATACAGTCGATCTCTTTCCTTAATTCCTGTAAATCTGCCATAAATATCTCCTTTATGTATCCATATTATAACATATGCTTATTGCCTACTTAATAAGATACAGCACTTCCTTATCATAATCAAGTAAAAAACATTTTTTTGTAGTGGCTTGCATTATATTGGTAGAAATATTATAATAATTTTTGTATGGTAATTTTAAGGGGAGGAAAATATCGTGAAAACTAACGGACAAAAAAAAGGATTTCTAGCAGTCATCACAATTATAATTATTTTAATCATATGCATCGTTGTGATGCTTTTAGATTTTTCCAAAAAAGTACAATTTAACGAATCCCCTGTTTCGGGAAATACCACAGGAAACCTAAATAATTCCGGACTGTTTTGTGAAAGCAACGGAATATTATATTTTGCCAACGCTTATGATAATCATTCACTGTATTCTTACAATCCCGATAACGGAAGATGCAAAAAACTCAGTGATGGTCCCATCAAAAGCATTAATGCCGATTCCCATTACATTTACTATGTAAGAGAAGTCTCCAAAACAGAGGGAACATTTGGATTCGCAACTGCAACATTTAAAGGCTTGTACCGCATGGAATTAAACGGAAAAAATAAAACCTGTCTTTACAGCGGCAGTGTGGAAAATGCCCAGTTAATCAATAATAAGATATTTTTTCAAAATTATTCCAATGACTATGGTTTCCATTTATATTCAATTGATATTGATGGCACCAATGAAACAGAAGTACTAAAAGAGGCCGTGAATCCTACAGGATATTTTAACAATGCATTGTACTTCTGCAATGCCAATGAAAATCATAATGTTATGAAAATGAATCCTGACACCTATGAAAAAGAACTTGTTTATGAGGGCAACTGTTATTTCCCCACTGTTCAGGATAACTACCTGTACTTTATAGATGTGGAAAATAATTATTCCCTTGCAAAAGTAGATTTAACTACCAACGAGAAAACAACGTTAACCACAGAGCGTCTTGATACATATAACTTATATGGAAATACTATTTTCTATCAGGTAAGCGATGCTGAAAATCCGGCTCTGAAACGAATGAAAACGGATGGAAGCAATATAGAATTAATTCAAAATGGTGTTTTCCATGATATTAATATCACAAATAACTACACTTATTTTACAGCATATAATTCTACCGTGCCCATTTACCGTACTCCCACCACAGGAGTTGTAGATGTTACTACATTTACGGAGGCGTTTGATGCTGTAAAGTAAATCTTTAGGAGAATATAATGAGATTAAAAAAATTAACTGCAATCTTTACTGCTGTTGCTATGTGTTTTTCTACTTTTGTAACAGCAAATGCTACCGAAACTACTTATTCTGAGGAAGCTTTGGCTCGTGCTGCTATTCCTATTGAAAGCAACGATATTGAAAACTGGCCGGATGGTCCGGTATGTTATGCCGAATCGGCTATTTTAATGGAAGCTTCCACTGGAACCATTCTCTACGAAAAAAATTCTCACGAGCAGCTATATCCGGCAAGTATTACGAAAATTATGACCGGGCTTTTGGCAGTGGAAAATGCCTCCTTAGACGAAACCATAACCTTCTCCCACAACTCTGTTTTTGGTATTCCAAGCGGCAGCAGTATTGTTGGAGGCATCGATGAAGGCGACCAGTATTCTATGGAATTTTGTCTTTATGGCCTTATGCTTTTGTCAGGAAATGAAACTGCCATAGCAATTGCAGAACATGTAGCAGGTACAACCCAAGCCTTTGCTGATATGATGAACCAAAAAGCGGCGGACTTAGGATGCTTAAATACACACTTTGTAAATCCTCACGGGCTTCACGATCCTAATCACTATACATCCGCTTATGATATGGCTTTAATTGCTCAGGCAGCATTACAGAATCCAGATATGAAAAAAGTCATGTGTACTGCTACATATGACTTTCCGCCCACCTCTAAAGGTGAAATTCGCTATGACAACAGAAACCATCATAAAATGATGGAAGGCGGAACCTATGAATATGACGGTTGTATTGGCGGTAAAACCGGTTACACCTCAGATGCCGGTCAAACGCTGGTTACCGTTGCAGAACGTGACGGCATGACATTGATCTGTGTAGTTTTAAAAGAAGACAAGCCTTGCCACTGGACAGATACTGCCACTTTGTTAGATTATGGTTTTCAGAATTTTCAGAAACTGAATATTTCTGAACATGAAAAAGACTTTTCCATTGATAATGCCAATTTCTTTCAAACAGAAAGCAATATTTTTGGAAACACTAATCCTTTAATCGAAGTAAATAAATCAGGCAGTATTATTATTCCAAAAAACGCTGCTTTTGAAGAAGCAACACCCACATTAAATTTTGACAAAGCCAATGAATCCGCCAATATTGTGGCAACTCTTGATTATTCTTTTCATAACCATTTTGTGGGGTATACAACTATTGATTTGGTAAAAAGTGATGAGAAAGCGTTCCAGTTTTCCGCTAATTCTTCCTCCATGGAAGACGGAGATTCTGTTGCTATTGATACAGAAAACAACACAGTAACTGTAGAAAAAAAACAGGATACAAATAATAAAGTGTTTCTTTTCCTGCTGATCGGAATTATAGTTCTTGTACTGTTAGCCATGATCACTATATTGATTTTAAAGAAATTTAACTTTTTCTCCGGCTTTAATAAAAATTATATGGGCGAAAAATTAAAACCAGAAAAGAAAAGTTCTCGTTCGAAACGGAAAAAATATCCATCTAAATACAGGAATTTAAAATTTTAATTTATAAATGTTATATAAAACGCCGCGGCAAAAAGCTGCGGCGTTTTATATAAAAAAATTTCACTTTACTAAAATCACATTATCGGACCTGCTTTAGCTATAATAAAGTTTCGAATAGAAGGAATCCCAAGATAAAAGTTCCTGATGGGTTCCCATTTCGATAATATCTCCATCTTTCATTACAAGAATCAAATCTGCATTTTGGATGGTAGACAGACGGTGGGCAATAATAAAGCTGGTACGGTTCTTCATCAATTCCGCCAGTGCCTTTTGAATTCGCTGTTCAGTAATGGTATCAATGCTGGATGTGGCTTCATCTAAAATCATTACATTAGGATTGGCAAGGGCAGCTCTGGCAATGGTTAAAAGCTGCTGCTGCCCTTGTGACAAGACGCTTTGCTCACTGGAGATTACCGTATCATATCCTTCTGGAAGTGTACGGATAAAACTATCGCATTGAGCCAGCTTGGCAGCAGCTACGATTTCCTCGCGACTGGCATCCTTTTTTCCATAAGCAATATTTTCGGCAACTGTTCCGCAAAACAGCCAAGTATCTTGGAGTACCATACCAAACAGGCTTCGTAAATGCTGCCTTGTCATTTGCGCTGTACTTTTTCCATCAAACAATATCATTCCGCCATTGACCTCATAAAACCTCATGAGCAGATTTACCAATGTGGTTTTTCCTGCCCCTGTAGAGCCCACAACAGCAATTGTCTGATTTGTTTTTGCCACAAAATTTACGTCCTTCATCAACGTTTTGCCAGGAACATAACCAAAGCTGACATGATGAAATTCAATCTCACCTTTCGGGTTTTCTATCACAACCGGCTCCGCAGGATCTTCTAATTCTTCCTGTGCTTCCATGATTTCATACACACGGTCTAATGACGCCAGTGCCGCCTGCAGGGAATTCAACACAAAGGAAAATTGAGTGACAGGCTCGGACACCTGGCTTACATACTGCAAATATGCCTGAACTACACCCAAGGTAATATTTCCACGAATAACCATAACCGCCCCCAAAACGGCACTCAAAATAAAAGCAAACTGGCTGATAATTCGAATGACCGGGTAGATTACATAGTTCATAAACTGCGCCTTCAAGTGTGCCTTGTACTGCTTTTGATTGACCTCCCTGATTCTTTCCGTACAAACTGCCTGTGTATTAAATGCCTTTATCAGCATAGCGCCGCTGTAAAGTTCTTCCGTTACTGCATTGTAATCTGCAAGAGTGGATAGATTTTGGGAGAAAGCTTTCTGACTCTTTTGGGAAATAAAATAGGTAGATGCCATGCTGATTGCCAGCACCACCAGCACAATTCCTGTCAACTTGGGGCTAATTACCAGCATGATGCTTATACCAAAAATTAAATCAAAGAAAGCCAACATAAACTGGTTAAAACCAATTAGCAGAATTTCCGAAATTTTATCTATATCCGTGCTAGTAATGCTCAATACCGTACCTACCTTGGTTTTATCATAAAACTGCAGAGGCAGCTTGGTCAGCTTGTGACTTAATTGTTCACGCAGATATAAAGATGTTTTTTCGCTCACATCCGCCATAATCCGTTCCGCCATATAGGAGAAAAAATAAGACAATATGGCCGCAATGACAATCAGGATAATTGGCTGCCCAATAGCCTCAATTATCTCTTTAAATGTAATTTCTAAATGAGAGCCTGTGCTGATGAGAGCTACAATATTATCAATGGCATTTCCCATAAACCAAGGCATAGCCGTATAGAGAAAGCTGCCTACAATACAGGCAAACATAACAAGTATCAATTTCCACTTCTGATCTTTCAGCAAATGGATAAACAGGTATATCGAATGAGCGTATTGGCATGCCGATTTTCTTTTATCTGACATTTTTATGACCTCCCTCCATATTGCTGGGAACGGGCAAATTCCCGATAGACTGCATTGCCCTCCATCAATTCCTGATGGGTTCCCTTACCAACCATTTTACCCTGATCCAAAACGATGATTTCATCAGCCTCCATAATACTGGATAATTTTTGAGCAATAATGAGCACTGCTGCATCATGCAGATTTTCTTTCATAGCTTTTCGCACCATCGCATCCGTCCGGTTATCCAAAGCGGAAAAGCTGTCATCAAATACATAGACATCTGCTGTTTTTGCCAAGGCTCTGGCAATACAAAGCCGCTGTTTTTGTCCACCAGAAAAGTTGGTGCCGCCCCGTGCGACTCTTGAATCATAACCGTCTTTCAGTGCGGAAACAAAACCGTCCGCCTGAGCAATAACAGCTGCTTTTTGCATTTGCTGATCGGAAATATCTTCACTCCCACACTTTAAGTTATCCCGCACAGTACCACTAAACAAAAAGGCTGTCTGCGACACATAGCTAATATGGTCCCGAAGAAACTGCTGGGACATTTCCTTAATATTGATGCCTCCCAAACGAATAGCTCCGCCCTGAATATCCTCAAAGCGTAAAAGAATCTTTGCAACGGTACTCTTTCCGGAAGCCGTTGCACCGATTACTGCTACTGTCTGACCTCGTTTACAGCTAAAGCTGATACCTTCCAACACCGCTTTTTCCGCTCCCGGATATTGGAACGTGACATTTTCAAACTGCACCAACTCCTCCACTGTTTTGTCATATTCTCCATCTTTTACATTATCCACATCTACAAGACAAGTCTGCTGCTCTAAAACCTTTTGAATTCTTGTCAATGAAGCCACCGCACGAGGAATTTTTACCGTAACTAACGCTCCGGACAACAGCTGCAAAAGGGAAAGCGTCACATATTCAATTACAGCAGTAACAGCACCTATTTTAATGGTACCGGAAGTCACCTTAAAAGACCCAAACCACAAAATAGCCGCCATCACAAGTCCTAAAATTAAAAAAGCGGTAGGACTGACAAAGGCAAAGCGCCGATTAATTGCAATCATATTGTCCGCGTATGCGGCAAAGGTATCGTTGGTACGTCCTTCTTCATAGCTGCTGTTATCAAAGGCACGTATAATTTTTACGCCTCTAAATACCTCCCGCAGTTTTGTGACCATCCTGTCAATCCTGTCCTGAATGGCTTTCATGTTGTGGATAGATTTGTAAAATACAAACGCCACAGTGCAAAAAAACAGAAAGATAACAAGTGCCACGATAAATGCCAGCTCCCTCGAAACATTCCATGTCATAATCACTGCGACCACACCAATGAAGGGACCGGGAAGAATCATTTGAATCAGCATCACCATTACCTGCTGTACATTAGCAACATCGCCGCTTCCCCTAGCGGCAAGGGTGGCGGGACCATATTGTTTTTGCTCCTCCAATGTAAAATTCTGAATGTGCAGATACAACTTTTCTCTGATATCAGCACCAAACAATGAGGACAGCTTTGCTGTCAAATAAGTGCAGATAATAGAAACCACTGCACCGATTGCCGAGGACAACATCATTTTTAAAGCAATCCATAAAACTACTTCGATCTGATTGCTGGCAATTCCCTTGTCTACAATTTCTTTAGTGAAAAAGGGAATCAGAAGAATACAAATGGTCTGCAGCAGCAAAAAAAATAACGTAAAGAAGAAGAGCCCTATGTTCTTTTTCAAAAACATACATAATATTTTCATAACTGTTAAAACTCCTTTTGACCTTAAAATTAATTTGCCAACCTAAGAAATATATTTCCATTTTTATAAAAAAATAAGCGTCGATTTCGTATCTTCTTTGGCCTAACGATACGAAATCAACGCTAAAAACTTCCCCGGCGGCAAGTAAAGTATATGCATATAACTTTATTAATATAATATAAGCACACTTACCTTATTAAGTCAAGCCGCTTTTCTCTACGGCGTTTGATGCTTTCTTTTTTCCCTCCTCTTTTTCCTTACTTCTTCCTGTTTTTTCTTTATTATGGATGCATCTTCCTCTGATACCAGCTTCAATGTTTTTATTACATAAAAACTTCCTTCTTCCGCCTTTTTCATCCGAATTTTTCCTTTCAGAAATCCATGATTTTCACAATATGCCTGACAATAGTACATTTTTCCGTTTCCCGAAAACCATCGGATTTTTTTTCTGGCATTTTTGCCGCAAAGATAACATCTGGTGCTGGCAACCTCCCGGTCTGCCATGGCAGTCTCCTTGCTTGAAAATTCTCTGGAAATGTATTTAGAATAACTTTCAAACACAGCGTATACTTCACTCTTTTTATCTTTTGGACGCCTAAAAGTATCAATAGAATAATACCGTTCCATATCTGAATAACTCATTTGCTGCATAATCCGCATGGTATACATGGCATCTTCCCCCGCTCTGTGAAAAGCTGCTGTCTTTAATATGTGCAGATAATCTACTGCATACTCTAAAGAACGCCTTGCTTTGGCATCTTCCTCAAAAATAATGGAAAAGACTTTCTGAATATCATAAAATTTAAATGGTCCCTGTGCCAGCGGTTCTAATCCATAAAATTTCATATTTCGCTGTAATTCTATCAAATCTGTAGCTCCCCAGGTACAAAAAATATAATCTTCACCACACCATTCTAAAAACTCTTTCATCACCTGAATAAAACTCTGACCCTTACTTAGTTCCTTCATTGTAATGCAAAGCATACTTCGAGTATAACGATGAAACTCTTTATATACAGCAGGACGAATCAAACGTGTAAATTCTCCCACACACTCCTTTTTGCTATTCAGTTTCATCGCACCAATTTCTATGATTTCGAACGGGAGTGCTTTATTTTCTAATTCCTTTCCGTAAGGACATTGATTCCATTCTAAATCCAATACGATATAGTTCATATAACCACCTTATTTTCTCTTTTTTGTTAATAGCAATCCGCATACAATAAGCAGAAGAATCGCACCTGCCCCAATATAAGGCACATAAGTTTCCAGCCAGATCTGTCTGGCAGAAGTGCTGCTTTCTTCTGTCTCCTGTATTTCTTCGGCTTGTACTTCCATAACTTCTTCCGTTTTATTTGGTTGTTCAGTGTTTTCACAACGCTCTCCATATACTAAATATCTGTGGGTATTTTGGGTATATGGATGACAAGTTAAAAGTGTTATCTTATCTTTCCCTTCTTCGATAAGAATTTGGTCAATTTCATCAGGAAGCACAATCTTTGTTTCCGTAACCTGATAAGTCAAAACCTGAAAAGGTGTAGTGATTTCAATTCTATCACCAGGTTCTATCACCTCTATCTGGCGGAACATGGGTGTTCCCTGATATCCCCTGTGAGCCGCCACCACCACATTGGTATTTTCCCCACCTAAAGGCATAGAAGTTTCCCCTAAGATAGCTGCACCTTTTTTCATATTCTCACTGTCTGCTCCCAAATAAAGAGGCAGCTCCACTTCCATAGCCGGAATTCGTATGATACCGATCACATTACTGTCAAACCCATATTCTGTCAAATCAAAAGAAGGCATTTCATAATCAAAAGGATCCTTTAAATTTTCCTGTCCTTCTTTATAAATTCTTTGATTGTACTCCTGCATATCACAATAAAGCTGTTCCAGATTTTCCTGAGAAACCTCTGTCTCCTCCTGCTGCTCTATATCTTCCTCCTGTACTACTGCCAGCTCTTTTTTAAATTCCTCTATAGCTTTCTGTTGGCGGTTTAATGCATACCACTCTGTTATCTTTGGATAAAGAAATACGCCTAATCCACAAAGAAACAATATAACCATGGCAAACTGAAGTACTTTTCGTTTCATAGTATCCTCCTAAAATGCTTTCCAGTAATAAAACAGCAGTTTTTTTCCTTTTTTCAATCCGGCTGCTGCCTGTTTTACAAGTGCTTCATACATGGCAAGAGAAAATTCTATATCCTCTTTTGTAATAACTTTCTGACCATAATGTACCTGCAGCACCAAATCCATATAGCGGGATAAGGTTTCTATATCTAATTTAGGATACAGTCTGCTTACTTCTTGTACAAACTCCTTGGTAGTAGTATCTATTTCCTTGGAAAATCCTAAAAACTGCAGCACCTGATAAAAACTGCAGAACACTTCCTTAATCTGCTGTTCCTTAGAAAATCCCGGTACCATTCCCCTTCTTTTTCTTCTCAGAAAACCATATCTTAAAGTCAGTGTTAATAAAACTATAACAAATACCAGTACAATCATCAATACTTTTCCAAAAATGGCTGCATTTCCTGTCTGGTTTTGCTGGGCTTTTTTCTGTTCTTCTTCCTTATCCTGTTTTTCTTTTACCTGTTCCTGCTCCTTTAAATCCGCCTCAGATACTTCCATATCTACTACAGTTCCCGCAAATCCAGGAGTGGTTTCCACAGGTGTCCACCCATACTCAGGCATATAAATTTCCACCCACGCATGGGCATTTTCATTTTGCAGCAAGCAAGTATAAGTTCCATCACCATTTCCAATAAACAAACTAGAAGGAGCTGCATATCCCACCACATATCTGGCAGGAATACCGCACATCCTATACATCAGTACTGCAGCAGAAGCAAATGCAGTAGAATCTCCCCGCTTTTTTTCAGAAAAGAAGTAAGATACAAAATCTTCTCCCTTTGGCAGTTTCCACACTTCTGTGGTAAAGGTGCAATTACTCCATAAGGTACTTACAATAAATTGTTTTATATCGGAATATTTCTCCTGTTCTATCACATTCAGCTGTTCCTCTGTCATTTCCTCGGTAATTTTACTGTTCCATTCCTCCCGCTTTTCCTTACAAAGCTCTGACAACTCTCCAAAGGCATTTTCATCTACCTGGGTATCTGCAGCATATACATAGCTGCCATAAGCCTCTAAAAGGTCATCCAACACGCTCTGAGAGGAATCTTGTGCTTTCCACCGTGAAATGGCACTCTGATATTCTTTCACTGGAAACCATGAATAAACATCTTCCTGCAATGTCTGTCCTGCCACAGCACCATCCCCCTCCATTACGTAATAATCGTTTAGAAAGGTTTGATATGGCACATAGGTATAATTCACATTGGCATCCAAACGTTTTACAGACATTTCAATAGGACTGTTTAATCTGCTTCCGTCGTCCTCACCTAATATCTTCTGTGCATACAACATACGCAGAAAAGGCAAATTTTGAATATAGATGAATGAATTGTCTTGTATTTCCCAGTTTTTTACCGCATTTTCAAATTCTTTTGTATCCCGCGCTAACCATTGACTTCCTGTATACTCCGTTCCTATAAATCCTTTTAAATAAACAGTTTCCTGAGGCTTTCTGGAACAGGTCAGCTGTAATGCCTCTGTATTATCATAAGAAAACCCTGACACATCTCCTAAGTTTCCCTGAGATACACCGCCTCCTACACCTTCCATTGAAAAGCTTAATTTTCCTCCGGAAATTTTTGGAAGAATTTCATACAGCAGCTGCAAACCACTGACTTTCATGGGCGAAGCTACCTGAGAGACTTTTTCTATAGTTATGGTTATCACCGGACGCAGTCCATAAAATGAAACCAGCATTAATATGGTTCCTATGAAAGCAAAACACAGGGTAAGACGAAGCTGAATTCTTCTGCTTACTTTTTTATTCTTACTAAATTCCTCTTCTTTTTCCACATACCAATATTTTTTCCGCACAGACATTCCTGCAAAAGAGGTAATGCTTAAAAATACCAGCAGCAGTAGTGCCAGAGAACTTTTAGAGGACCTTCCGCCCCCAAGTAAGGAAAACATAGCCAGCGGAAATGTCACAAAAATAAACTGTAAATTTTCCTGTTTTTCTATCATTCCCTTTGCCAGAAAAACACCCAGCCAGAAAAATAATACGCTGAGAAAATAAGTTCCTGTAGTTTCTCCTTGTGGAAATAGTTCAAGACTGCCATTATAAGTATTATTTATCTGAAGGATTATGTCATTCATTACACTATAAAAACTGTCACGAATGATGGGTCCGGTAATAACAAACAATAACACATTTACAAATAGCGCACCCGGAAATAAATACCGAAATGCAGATTTCTTATTTTCTCTTTCATAATACCATGTTAAAACTACGCTATAGAGACACAGCAACGGATATAATACAAACACATTACAAGAAAAAGAATAACTAGAAATCACCATACCTGCCAACGATGCCATTGCCAAAAAAAGCACTGCTGCCCTTACCACAAACACTGCTTTTTCATTGAACTTTGACTGTTCTCGCTGCACTAACCTGCAGCGCACCACCTTTATGGCCTGATCTTCTTTTTCCTGCCTTTTTTTTATATTTCCAGTTTCCATTCCATCAATTCCTCTTCTAAATTCTCCTGACTGAACTGTTTTATGCAGTGGCCGTCTTTATATAAAAGTCCATGTATGTTTAAAAGAAAATAAGTATCTGCCTTCTTCATTCCTGACTGGTGTTCATACATACTAAGTATATCTGCATATTCCTGGTCTTTTCTGTTGTTGCACACTTGCTCTAACATATAATAAACATCTTTTTCTTCTTGTACCTTAATCTGGTTTAACTGTCCCTTTTCTTGCTGATACCACATAATTATGTGGTTTAAACCCTGCTCTGTCATCGACCAGGAAAGAGATGCCAATATTTCTAAAAAGCAGTCAAACTGAGCCTGTGTTACCTGCTCTTTATCTGCATAAAAATCTATAAATACCAGAATGGTCTGCTCAATGGGCAGGCTGTATTCTTTTACCAGATATTCATCTTCTTTGGCTGTTAGTTTCCAGTGAACTCTCTGAAACATATCACCTTCTCTATATTCATGTACATCAAATACTTCTGAAGTATCCTCTCCGCTTCTTGCATGAGAAAATTCTTCACCCTCCTGCTTATCTTGTACCCATGTTATAGCGTTTAATGATATCTTATGAATCTTAGGAAACACAATAATTTCTTTCGAAATTTCCAGTACTGGTGCTTTTTTTGAAAAAAGGCGCAGATAATCCTGCACCCTTATTTCTTCCATGGTAATACGCATTTTCCCACAATATTTTGACTGAAGGAAAAGAAGCAGGGAAGCAGTTCCCTTAGCATCTGTCATTACTTTTTCTTCCGTATAAAATTTTTCTCCAGTAAACTCATTTTCACAGCTTACCTTCACCGGTATTACGGGCATTGGAAATACTGATAAATTCTTTACAAGAACTTCCACAGCAAATTCCTGATTTTTCTCAATATGTGCTGTTGGAATGTTCAATTCAACTCTAATGTGTTTCTTCAGTCCCTCAGTCAGCAGCCACAGCACCGGAAGCAGAATGATTTCATATGCCAGCAGAAATATTGTTATCTCCGAAGAAAACAATATACAGCTAAACAAGGTTACCAGTAAAATCGTGGCATATATTATTTTATTTTTCATGAAATCCATCCTTTGCTTACGGTTGCTGCGGCACCGGTTTTTTTACATTTTTTAATATATCTGAAATGATATCCTTATTTGTCAGATGATTTAATTTTCCTTTGGAATTTAAACGGATTCTGTGAACTGCCACATCCGGGAAAATTTCTTCCACATCATTTGGAAGTACAAGTTTCTGTCCCTTTATATAAGCTGATGCCTTCGCCATTTTTGACAATGCCAATGTACCTCTAGGACTAATGCCAAGCTCGATCATTTCATGCTTTCTGGTGGCATCTGCTAAGTTAATCATATATTCATATACTGTTTTATGAATAAAGACTTCTTCCACTTCTCTCTGCATTGATAGCAGTTCTTCCTTTCGGATTACGGGCTGCAAGCTGTCAATAGGATTTTTCTTATCTCTGTCCATCAATATTCTTAATTCATCCTGCTTATCTGGATACCCAATAAAAATACATATCATAAAGCGGTCTAACTGGGATTCCGGAAGCATCTGGGTTCCTACAGAACCGATGGGATTCTCTGTAGCAATTACGTGAAAAGGCTTCGGCACTTCTCTTGTGACACCATCTACAGTAACTGTACCTTCTTCCATAACCTCTAACAGTGCAGACTGTGTTTTAGGAGAAGTACGATTGATTTCATCTCCTAAAAACAAGTTACACATCACTGCTCCCGGCTGATATTCAAATTTTCCCAGCTCTTTTCGGTACATGGAAAAACCTACAATATCTGTAGGAAGTACGTCCGGTGTAAACTGTACACGATTTTGTTTTAGATCCATTGCCTTTGCAAAGGCGAGTGCCATGCTGGTCTTTCCTACTCCCGGAATATCTTCAATGAGAATATGCCCCTCTGCAAGTATGGCTTCCATAATTTTTTCAATACAATGATTCTTTCCTATAATAACTTTTTGTACTTCTTCCATTACCCTGCGGGCTTTTTCTACATATTCCATGAGTTACTCCTCTCTTGCCTGCTTTCTTCGTTTCATGATCACAAGGAATATGACTGTTTCTACAGCAAAAACTACCACAAAAGCAAATAAAAGCCATGGCCATACATCTACAATCCTCTTTGTAAGAGAGCCTGACTGCATCTGACTTTGTGTATTATTTTCCTGTTCTTCCTTATATTCCGTTCTTACTCCTCGAACCAGAAGACGATGGGTATTAATTGCATACGGCGTACAAGTTACTAAAGTACAGTAATCCATGCCTTCCTCAATTTCCAAATCTCCCGATTCATTTGGTTCCACTACTTTAATCTGATCAACTTTATAAGCCAGAACTTCATCTAACACATGAAGATAAAATTCATCGCCCAGCTCCAGTTTATCTAAATCTGTAAATAATAAAGCGCTGGGCAGCCCCCTGTGTCCTGTCAGGACACAGTGTGTACTTTCTCCTCCCAGCGGATAAGATGACTGCTCTAAATGGCCAACGCCTCTTTTCAACACTTCTTCATCAATTTCACTGTAAATTGGCAGATTTACATCTATCTTAGGTATCACAATATACCCAAGGGCTACCCCTGCATCTACCATATCCAGATACTTTACTGATTTATTTTCACTTTCTTCTTCCACGGATATGATATCACTTAGCTGTTCATTATATTGTCTGGCTGCTTCCTTGGCAGCATCTATTTTCTCTCCTTCCATCTGCGCCACCTCTTCCTCATAACTGCGAACCACCGAAGATGCATGGCGGTTCGCTATGATGTTGCTAACAAATGGATACAAAAGAATAATAATTCCTGATATAAATAATATAACACTAAACCAAATTCTTGGTCTTTTTAATTTTTTAAGCATGATTTCTCTTTCTTGCTCCAAAGAATACGATTACTGCTGCTGCCATTAAAACAATACCCATTAAAGTAAACACAAGAGTACCTGCTCCACCAGTAGTAGGAAGTATAAAACCTTTTTTATTCACAACGTTTACGGTAGTTGTTGTGACTGTAGTTGCAGATGTTTTTCCTGCATCCGTATAATAAGTTGTGCTGTCAGAACCACTTTCTGTTACCGTAGGTGTTCCGATCACATTTCCGTTTTTATCATACTTTGTTTCTGTAGTTGTAGTCTTAAAGGTTTGATCATAGTAAATCTGAATTTTCACTGCAACTGGTTCTTTTAATAAATTGTATCCAGAAGCTGTGGAGGTTTCTACAAAATAGTATGTTTCATTGGAAAATGCCTTATCATTGTCACCTGACTGTGTTGTGTTGATAACAATTTTACCACTGGCATCTGTTGTGTAGGTGCCGGCCTTTTTCACATCCACATTGGTTCCATTTACCTTTAATGTAGCATCTTTTGTTTCTCCGGACACTAACGGTCTGTACAAATCAAAAGTTGCTTTTACACTGTCACTTGCTGCTGAACCGGCAAATGTCTTTACGAGTTCTAAGCCAAACGTATAAACTGTAACTTTGTCTGTAATAGTCTTAGTTTCTTCATATGGCTGGCTATCATCTTCCGGTGTGTTTGGATTCTGATCATCGTCACCCGGCTTTGGATAAATCTTATTAGTGTACTCTAATCCCACTGTATTCGGGTTACCTGCTCCTGCAGTCAGGGCATTTGCATTTAATGTGGCTGTAAATGTTACTTCCACGCTGGAAATGCTCTTATTATATAATTTTTCTACATCACCGCTTAAATCTAAAGTCCATTGATTTTTCGCAGCATCATATACCGGTTTTGTGGTAATTCCGGTATCTGTCACCTTGGAAGTTCCTACATAATAAGATACTACAAAGCTTGCCTGATCTGTGCTGTCCATTGTTATACCAGAAGACATGGTGTCCACCAAAACATAATGTTTTAATTCGTTGATATTTTCTGGTACGGTAGAAGTTACCTTAAATGGAACTCTGTCACCAACACTGTAATCGGCTGCATCCTGCCAGTCACTTGCATTGTCTGCACTTCCATTTTTTATAAGTACTTTTTTCTCTAATTCCGGTTTAAAGTTTACTACAGAAACAGTAGAAGTTTTCTTTCCGTTCACAGTGATCGCACCGTCTACTCCTACGGTAAATTCATAAGCTGCTGTACCATCCATAATATAATCTGTGCTGGGTGCGCTGGTTTCAATAAAGCGGTATTCACCCTCTGACAATCCGCTGATTTTCACGGTTGTACTGCTCATCGTGATCACACCGTTTGTTCCGATGTCATCTCCTTCATCATTTTTTGTCTGTGTTGTCCAAACACCGTTTACCTTTTTCTGTAATACAAACTGTGCTCCGGTAACACCTACTGCGCTGCCCTCTCCTGTTTTTCCATACTTTTTTAACCTTACTGTACTTGCTGCAGTTGTATTTTTAGGAAATGCATACACATCATAAATCCAGTCAGTTCCTTCCACATTTGTCATAGGAAGAGATACTAAGAACGGATCTACCATACTTGCTACACTATCCGGTGCATTTGTTTCAACTACAAGGTATAAACCCTGCCCGCTTAAATCATCATTTGTAAATTTTGCAATTCCATCCTTGCCATCTACAGTAGCTGTTGTCTTTTCAACCGGTGTCAGTTTGCTTAAAACAGCTTCTGTAAACTGTGCTTCAATATCAGCGGCTGACATGCCACCATTAATGGTGGCACCCACATCACTTCTAATTGCCTCTACTGTGCTGTATTGTAAGCCGTTTTCATCTTGTGTAATATTTGCTACTTTATATACTGCAAAGGTAACACCATTTAATAGCACAGCGTCCTCTGGAACTTTGCTTTCGTCTCCAATGACACCTGTTCCTGCTGCCCCTTCATCACCATCATAACGATATTTATAAATAGTGAGTGAAACATCTTGGTCTTCGTTAATGGTTGGTTCTGCTGCAAAAGCAGTCAATGTGGACAAAAGCATGGTAGCTGCCAATATCCATGATAAAACTTTTTTTAGTTTCTTCATAAACTTTTTCCTCGCTTTCTTGATTCTATAGATTTCTTAAAAAACAATTTTTATTCCTTTCTTTTTGTATATATAGAAGCACACTCCTGCTCCGATGCATGCAGCTCCCACAAAGAAGAAGATGGTTCTTCCATAGCCTCCCGTAAACGGTAAAGTAAACTGCTTACGGTTGGAAATGGTTACAGAAATCGTATCTGCCTCTATGGTACAATTTTCTCCGTCAATGGTACTCTGTCCGCTTCTGTCAATCACAACAGTAATAGAGTTTTTCAACAAACTGTATCCATCCTTTGCCTTTGTTTCTGTCAGACGATATGTTCCATCTTTTAAATCTGAAAATACAACAACACCATCTGTTTCTGTCTTTGCTGTCACTTTAGTAAATGTATCATCTACCGTTCCATTGTCTTTTAATTTCTCCAAAGTAAATTCTACATCAGAAAGCTTAATGCTGTTATCTGTTGCATCCACTTTAATAATCTTTATATTAGTGCTTTGATAAGTATTTGTAATTGTTCCAGTTATGGTCTTTGTCTGTTCGTCAATTTCGTAAGATACCTGATAAGAACCTACAAATCCTCCCTCTTCTATTACATTTCCATCTGCATCCAGTTCCACTACTCTATATTCCCATTCCACTGGTGTTGCTGCTGTGTAGTCTACATACTGTTCTAATCCCTCTAAAGTATACTCCCATGTGCCATATCCCGGCTGCATAGTAATTTTATTCTGACCATTTATAGGAACTACACTATAGCTTCCTGTGCTTCCTTTTGCTCTTCTCTGAATCTGCACATCAATAGAAGATGGAATATTTTCTGTCAGATCACTTCCATTGGAATCTTTCCAGAGTTTGACCAGTTTCATACTGATAACAGGTTTTTGTGTATTATTAAATGTAAAATCATAAGAACTTGCTGATGCTGAAACAATACCTCTTACTATCTTTGTCTGTACGTCGAAATTAAAATAGTTTCCGTTTTTCTCTGTTACACTGTCTAAAACAGAGCCATCTTCCGGTGTCAGTTCTTCGATTTCATAATTTGTGTTAATTGGAATACCGCTAATGGTTTCACTTTCGCCCGCCTTCAAAGTAATTTCTTTAGTAATCTTGGATGTTCCTTCCAAACCAAGACCTGCCACATTACTGAAGGTTATCTTAAACTTATATTCACCTGTAAGATTATCTGTAGTGTAAGCATTTCCCTTGCGAATTGTCAATTCACCTGTTTTTACCTTATTGGTGTAGGCAACTTTAATCTTTGTTACTCCCGTAGTGCTATCCGGATTAGAGTAGGAACGGAAAACAATTGTATTTTCCTCTGGTTTCTGCGTTCTTGTATAACCTGAGTTAGCATATTCTTTGCCATCCGAATCCTGACCTGATAAATATACCTCAGCTCTTCCGTCATCCACTGACACAGATGCCACATTAGTTAAATTACTAATTGTGCCAAGCTCTACCGTTCTACCATTTGCCATGCTGGTAACTGGAGAGCCATTTTCATATACCGTATAACTGGACTCAAACACATCTGTATCAACATTTTCTTTTAATGAAATGTAGCTTCCTATACGGAACTGGTCAGTAAAAGATGCTGTCTGTCCATTCTGTAAGATAAAAGTTCCGTCATTTCCAAGACGGTTATATTCGACATCACCGCTATCGGCAGTGATACTATATGTTGCTCCCTTGGGATACTCTAAATTTCCCGAAGTTGCAGAACCATAATCCGGAATATCATACTGTTTTGTATTAAATCCAACTAGGCTTGTTACCGTTGACTTTCCGTAAAATTCAAATCCATCTAAATAGAAGTCACCGTCATAATTATAATCAAATTTAATATATTTTAGCCTTGTATAGTCAAAGTTCACAGAACCAGTTAATTTTGATATATCTACGGTAATTTTTGACCATTGCTTCGATCTGACGGAAGTGGTTATAAATGTTTTCCCATTTAAGTAACCTCCAATGGTATTACCGCTGGCATCTTCCAATTCAATATACATATGGTTAAGTGCAGGATTATCTGTTTCGTCATAATAATATTGGAATCTTAAGTAATCCTTTACTTCTGATATATCAACAGTCTCTCCACTGGCAGGTGCCATAATACCAAACCGCTGTTCTTTGTATGCTCCTTGTGGATCTGTATATTTTGCTGCATAATGCACTACATTACTATGCCCGTTAAATTCAGAAACCTGTTCAAATGTATTTTCCGCAGAACCTTTGCTTAATGTGGTGCTGGCAAACGTATCATTAAATGTAACAGGTGCCTTTTCTGTACCAAAGTCAGCTTCTTTCGTTCCATAATGTGTTGCCTGATTCTTGATCTCAAACGGGAATATGGAAGCATTATCAAATAAACCTGCAAATAAACTCTGGTTAACATCGGAATCATCTACCTGCTTTTCTACTTCAAAGGTATTTTCATCAGGGAAGTTAAAACTTACATACATGTTAGATTCCCAAATACCACGTTCCATATAGAACATAGTTAACGTATGTTCGTCTGTTTTACTGCCGCTAATCGTAAAGCTTCCTGTATAATCATTTATATAACCGCCGGAAGCCTCTGGGTTTTTAATTTTACTAACATAATAGGTTAAATCCTTAAAATTCAGGTAGCCGGTTACAACATCATGTCCACCGCCAATATCCAATGCCAGTTTTCCATCTATGAAAATCCAAACATCATCATCACCGGAAAAGTTAAATTCAATCGGAGCTTCATCTCCTTCGGTAGTTACAACAGTTCCGTCTTCTGTTAACCGGAATTTCGTTTCCAGTTTAGTGGCAAAACCATAATTTAGTTTTCCCGCATTTCCGCTCTGTTCTGCTCCGTTAAATGGAAAGAAATTACCAGCTGCCGTAACTCCATCTGTTGTTTTACCTTTTACCACATTGTCTGTAGAATTTAAATAATAATTCTTTGTGTCAGGGTCCTGTGTCAGACGAAGGTTTGTAGAGGCATCTTTACTGTCAAACACCCAATATTCTACCTGACCTGAAACATCTGGATCACTTTTGCTGTTTAATGATTCCTTGGAAAACGGAAACGCTACATTTTCATACACTTTTCCTAATACTGTATTCTTGGAATTGTTTCCGCTTAAAAAATCTTTATTTAAGAATGGTGCCTGTACTGTTCCTTGGAAAGTCTTAATCATCAAGTTTCCATCGGATAAAGTATCACTAACCAATCCTATGGTTGCATTTTGACCGCCTTGAGCAATTTCATATCCGTCACGTCCCCACATAGAATTATTTTCATAGAAAAATTTCTTGGTGTCATTAGAACCATATAAATTCAAATCTGCTGAAATCTGACTAAACGGAGAACCACTGTAATGTTGGAAATTTCCCCAATACAATGGAGAAACTGCATTGTTAGCTTTATAAAATTCACTTAATGCCTGGTCAAACTGACGGAACGGCTGATATATTCTATGATCATTGGCATCATATGCATAATTGTCACGATTCCATCCATTTAATTCATAATCTGTATAAAAATCATAAAATGTAGTTGATAAATATAATTTATTGGAATCTCTTACTTCCTTTTCCACAGGAATATCCACTACGGTATTGGAGGTGCCCCCTTCCTGCTCCGGATTTCGAACAGTGTACACTTCATCCCAGTATCCATCTCTCTGCCCTCCATCGTAAATAATATCATCGCTGGTATCTGCATAAAAGCATGGATTGCTAAGATCGGTAGGAATTGTAAGCTCTACTGTACTTTCTCCATGACCTCCATAATTTGTTATACTGGTCATATCAAAAGAAGAAAATGCAATATTTGTATATCCTTCCGGTAAATCTACTTTATATACGTCAGAATATGTGTTAGTTCCACTAGAATACGTTGGAACTAATTCCATATCACCTTCTATATCAGGTTTTCCATCACCAGTTGCATAGTAGCGAATCGTACCATTGCTGTTTGGTATTCCATAATCCCCTGCCCCATTGGTACCATCTGCTGCGCTGTATGTCAGTTTAGATAACGTAGCATCAAAATAAACTGTCAATGCATTACTATATGTACCGGTTACTTCCGCAAACATATCTGTTACTGTCACTTCATTTTTAGTAAGATCACTCCAGAAGAAACGATATTTGGTGCCATCCTGTTTTGTGAATGTAAGCACTGTCTGCTGGGTAACTGTATTATCTTCACCAAAAGTATATTCAAAATTACTTCCGGTTGCCGGTAACTCAACAATATTATCAGCCTGACCTATCTGTATTTTGCAGCCTTCTGTTACTGGAAAATACAATCTGCTGAAATAAAGTGTTCGCCCTGACAGTGCCTGATTACCATTTACTTTTGCTCCCCATCTGCTGTATTTCTTGTTATTAATTTCACTTGCTCCATAATACAAGGTATTTCTTTCAGTGGCATCATACCCATTAGAACCTGAATTTAAAAAATCATAGGTATCGCCCAATAAGGTATCTGCATCATAAAATTCCACTGTACTGTATGCACTATTGACTCCGTCTGCTGGAATCGTTACTTGATACAGACCCTTTACCTCAGTATTGGCTATCATATTTGTTTCATATACATCATTATTTTCATTACTAAATTTAGCTATTACACTATCCAGACTGCCTGTCATATCAAAGAAGTACATGGTATTTCCTGCCTGTGATTCCGGTACAAGGCTGCCTAAATACTGTACTGTTTTATTGCTTCCGGAAGCTCCTCCGTCTAATCTAAAGCACGGATAAGGATCATTGCCCACCGCACCGCTGGTTAGCGCTATATCCACTGTCTGGTATCCATCATTTGCGCCTCCCCATGTTGCCTGGTTTATAAAAATTACCCCAGTATATCCTGTATCCTCCGAAGTGAGCGTATATTCCCACAATGTTCCTGTAGAATTAATCAGCGTATTTTCTTTGGTGGATTTTGTCATAGGCTTAATATTTCCTGATTGACCGCCGATCAAATAAATATACATATTACAGTCTTTTGTCCAGTTATTCCAACCGCCATTGCCATCCGTATCAAAATATATGGTTTTGGCGGCACCGGTAGAGGAAATTTCAGTTTCATCAATTTCTGTTGTTTCTTCTTCCGGAACATCTTTGGTAATCATGTCACCTGAAGAATCAGTTTTTTCTGCAAATACACTGCCGTATTCCCCGACAATACTACAGAGTATGCTGGCAATCACTACTATTACCAGAGTTCTTCTGACGATATCCCATACTTTTTTTAATTTGATTTTCTCCATAAACTCCATCTACTCTCCTTCTATATTTTTATCTATGTAAACTAACTATAATTTTGAAAAATTATAGTAATTATTACTGATATTATAATATTTCTTTTCTATATTTTCAATGGTATTCTTTTAGCATTTCTTATATATATCGGTAAAATTTCAAATATCATTAATACCTAACAATAGAAAGCACGCTCTGCAAACTTTCTATTGTCATGAATTAAAAAAGCGAAAATGTAATTGTTACACTTTCGCTTTTTAGTATAATACTGTTCCCTGCAGGAATCGAACCTGCAACTGACCCTTAGGAGGGGTCTGTTATATCCATTTAACTAAGAGAACTTAATTTTATATGAACCTTTTCGAATAAGCGAATATTATTCCGAAATTATTCGAAAAGGCTATTATCGATGGTAATTAATCCTTCCCTGGAGCCAGATAGTTCCTTTAAACCTTCTCCCTACCTTAGGCTCTCCCAGCAAATCAAGTTTATTAATGCACACATCAAATACTAATTCATTGATGTTTACTGTAAGCTTATATATTTCTTCTTCTGTACTTTTGTTTTTTACAAGAGATACATCTTCAATCTCTCCCATAATAGAATACTTGTCACATTCCACTCCATATGGCATAAAATAAGTATCTACCAAACTTAAGATATCTTCCTTTAAGATTCTTCTGGAAATCATGGAATAAGTGTCCATGTCTTCTAAGGTAAGGCTTTCTATGGCATCCTCATCGCCTTTTCTTGCCGCCTCTATCAAATGATTTCTGTTTTTAGAAGCTTCTTTGGTTATCTTTATCTGATTTTCTGTTTTATCAATCGGAAGCAAAATTTTTCCTGATAATGACAGTGCAGACAATGTGGTATCTATTCCTATGCTTTTAATTGGATTCAGCCTCTTTTCATTTTTATATTCACAAATATTTTGTAAATAAAAAATCAAAGATACTCCCACTTTCACATCTTCGCATACACCCGCATAAGATTCTTTATCGGCATGCTGCTCCACAATGATATCTTCCCTAGATGTAACACCGGTTCCATAAAACAAAGGATAGCAGTAATCTAATTCAAATTCATCATTGTCATTCATCAGACCACATAACATAAGTCCCATTCCTTCCGCATATTCCTTATATATCTGTATTAAAACATCTTCTCCGTTATCTTCTGATATCTCTGTAATATCAGGTGAACTTACAGTTTCCTTTATATAAGGTTTCAGATCCTTCTTTAATTTTACATTACTAAATCCTACTGCTCTTAAATACTTATGCATATGCTCACATCACTTTTATTCTCTGATTCAATGTATCACCGACAATTCAATATTATATAATACAACCGGATAAATGACAAGTAAATAATTTCAATTTATTCTTATTTTTACAGAATTTTTTCTATAAAAATTGTGTTCTCCTTCATCATATCTATTGTTTCCTTAGTCTCAGTCATTCGTATTACCGGCCGTTCCTTCATATATTTATTCTGCCTGATCACTACAGCTTCTTTTCCATTATTTAACATAATTTTTGTACCGTTTGGATAAAGATAAATAAATTCAAGAAAGATGCTGCATACTTTCTTATTAAATTTGATGCCACTATTATACCGGACATATTCAATTGCCTCGTGAACTTTTCTCCGCCTGCTTCCAATACCGCAGATCATACTGTCAAAGGCATCACATACTGCCACAATCTGCCTTATAATATCATTATTTCTTGTATGCAGTGGAAATCCACTTCCGTCAAGACACTCGTGATGTGAAAGTATAATCGATTTTGCGGTCTGTGAAATCCATTGTGCTTTTTCTACCGCAGAATAACCATAGACAGGATGCTTTTTATATTCAGCCGCTTCATATGCACTCATATCTGACAAATTTTTATTTACTACATCTACTTCAATATATCTCATTCCAATGTCATGCAGCAAACTTCCCACTGCAATTTCTTTCGTTTGCTCCGGCATGATTCCCAATTTTAACGCTGTCAGCACAGATAATACACAAGTAGAAACTGAATGTTCATAAATATCGGCACTTCTCTCATGAATTTCAATGACACAATCTAAAACCTCTTTCTTTTGAATCACCTCTTCAAATATATTCTGTGCTACTTCTTTCAGCTGACCAATATTGCTGTTTATATTATGTACATGGTGTTCTAAAAGTTGTTTTACTTTGTTACTGTACTCTTGGCGAACCTGTTCTTCTATGGTTGCCTGTTCTGCCTCGTCACATTCCTTATCTTCTCTTATATATACTTCTTCAATGCCAAGTTCAATTAATTTATCTATATACTCTCTTTTGAGTATTGTATCCTCATATATCAGGACAGTTCCAAATTCAAGCAAAATAGGTTTTGCCAGACTTTCTCCGCCCTCTAGTTCTTCTACCCTTTTTCGTTTCATACGTTCCCCCATAAGATTTTTGTCTACTTTACATTAATTGCATTATTTAAAGCTTTTTCTTCCTCTTCTGACAGATTAATTTCTGATTTTCCGTCAAAAATTTCTTTTACATAAGTATAACTTCCTTCTCTGTTATGTACTGTATTTAACAGGAATCCGTTATTTTTTTTATCTAACAGAGCCAGTGAAAAACTTAGCTGCCCTCCCATTTCATTAAATGCGTCATATTTTACCAATCCAAATTTCTGATATGTTTTTAAGATATTTGCTTTCAATACTTGAATATCTTTGTTCTGCAATTCCTGATTTACCTTTAAATCATCCATTTGACGAAATCTGCTGATAATAGTTTCTTCCAGTGATTTTGCATCTTTTCCTTCCATAAAGGACTTATACTTTTTCTTCAACTTACCAATCTTTACCAATGAAATAATATTCATAATAAATAAAATCAAAACGATAGCCACACCTGCTGCTGCAACTATTGTTATATTTTCTTTTAGTATTTCTTGAATATACTCTAAATTCATTTTGTATCTCCCTTATTACTGCTTTATTTGTCTAAATAAATCCATTATTCTGTCAAGTTCATCTACAGAATAGTATTCGATTTCTATTTTCCCCTTTGTATTGCTTTTGCGGTTAATAACTACTTTTGTTCCCATAATGGATTTAAGCTTTTCCTGCAAATCCTCATAAATTGCTCCATCTTCCAAAACCACAAGTTCTTTCTTTGGCTTATCAAGATTTTTAACAAGTTTTTCAGTTTCCCTAACGCTTAATTTTTCATCAAATATTTTTGTAGCAATAGCATATTGCTGTTCTTCATCTTCTATGGCAAGCAGTGCTCTTGCATGTCCACTGCTGATCATATCATCAATCAGCATCTGCTGCACTTTTTCTGATAATTTCAAAAGTCTTAAAGAGTTTGTTACTGCAGTACGGCTTTTTGATACTTTTTCTGCCACTTCATCCTGTTTTAAATTAAATTCTGTCAACAAACGTTTGTATGCCATTGCTTCTTCAATAGGATTTAAGTCTTCTCTTTGAAGATTTTCAATCAATGCAATTTCTGCAATTTCCTGTTCGCTGTAGTCTTTTATAATAACAGGTATTTCTTTTAAACCTGCCATCTTTGCCGCACGCCATCTTCGTTCACCTGCAACAATTTCATAGTAATCATTTCGCTGTTTTACTATTAAGGGCTGTATCACTCCATACTGTTTAATGGAATCCGACAGTTCAATCAATGCATCTTCATTAAAATCCTTACGAGGCTGGTCTCTATTAGGCTCTACTTTGCTAATTTTCACAAACAGTTCGGCCTTTACAACCTCTTTCACCACTTCCTTAACAACTTCTTTTACTTTTATATCTTCTTTTTTTGTAGAAGAAGCGTTTTCTTTTCCACTTGGGATCAAAGAGTCCAGACCTTTACCCAGACCTTTGCCCAAACCGGCTTTTTTTACTGCCATTATTTTTCTCCTTTAATCTTCAATTTCTTCTCCTCTGTGAATCACTTCTTCCGCCAACAGCTGATAACTTTCCGCTCCCGCTGATTTGGGATCGTATATGTTAATAGGAAGGCCATGGCTGGGAGCTTCTGCAAGTCTTACATTCCGAGGAATAATTGTCTTATATATTGTCTGATTCAGATTATTTTTCACATTTTCCACTACCTGCAAGGATAAATTAGTTCTGGCGTCATACATAGTAAATACAACACCCTCCATTTCTAATGCAGGATTCAATCGTTCTTTCACCAAATCTACTGTATGTAGTAATTGGCTTAAACCTTCCAGCGCATAATACTCACACTGGATTGGAACCAGCACTGTATCTGCTGTAGTCATTGCATTTACTGTAAGCATATTTAAGGAAGGAGGACAATCGATAATTACAAAATCATATTCATCTCTCACCTTAGATACTTCTTTCTTCAATATGTACTCTTTTTCATCAATCCCAATCAGTTCTATTTCTGCTGCCGCCAATTCCACATTAGAAGGCAAAATGGACAAATTGTCCAAAACATCATTTATGATACAGTCTTCTATTTCATATTCGCCCAGCATTAGTTCATAGATTGTTTTATCCAGTTCATTTTTGTCTAAGCCAAAACCACTTGTAGTATTTCCCTGAGGATCCACATCAATTACAAGTACTTTTTTCTCTAATTCAGCAAGTGCAGCTGATAAATTAATTGCTGTGGTAGTCTTACCAACTCCGCCTTTCTGGTTTGCTATTGCAATAATTCGTCCCATTTTTATCGCCTTTCTCTAAGTAACAACGCATATCTATTTTATTATACAATATATGATTTTGATTCGCAATGGGGTTTTGAGGAATTAGAGAAAAGATGCAACGGTTAAGATTTATTCTATCATATTCTGAACTGTTCTTAAAGAATTATTATAATAGCTTTCTAGATTCCTGTATGCTATTACTTTTGTATTTTAATTATAGTTGATTTATAAGGCTATTTTAAAAACCGCTAAAATAATAGATGACTATAGAGTGTATAAGTTACAAATGGAAGTTTTTTCTTTGCATAAAATATAAATTTTCAGTTGAATTTGATGTTTCACGTGAAACATTCTCTATTGTTTTAATTTCAACTACACTTTCGTAGTAGATTATAATAGTCTTAATAGAATCAAATTAGAACACTTAAATTTTCTTTATTAGTTCATACTATTACTTGTTTCATGTTTCACGTGAAACATGAAACACTTATTTTTTCTGTAAGTGTTCTCCCTTATACATATTCCCTAAGCTCGTCCTAGATTATCCCAACAATCAGCCTCAATAAATGGTTTTTGTCCAAGAAGGTTCATAGACTCTGTACTTTTCTTGATAATACTTAAGTCCTTTCCAATTTCACCTATTTGTATGCAGAATAAAATTGAGTAGAAGGGGATGGCTAAGTTCAGTCCTCTCACACCACCGCTTATGCACTTCCGCAAGCGGCGGTCAGATTGTTTAAATATATATAAATTTCTTTGGTATAGCTTTGGATAGACTTCCTTCAGATTCCATCTCACAATGGACACCCTTGTGACTGGCTGTAAGTTTCTCACTATCAGGGCACTTCACAAACTTACACGATTAGATTATGCCCGTGCTGGGCAAAGAAAAAAGCAGAGAACTTAACTTTATCAAATTCTCTGCTTTCCACATATAAAATATTACTTTATATCCACAACACTATTCCGTATTGCAAACACTGCTGCCTGAGTTCGATCTGCTGCACCAATCTTTTTAAATAAATTAAACACATGATTTTTTACAGTACGCTCACTGATATTTAATCTATCTCCAATCTCTTTATTAAATAAACCTTCTGCTATTAATTTCAATATTTGCAGTTCTCTTTTCGTAAGAGAGTGTAGTTTATCTAAATCACTTTCTTTCTCTACCAGTTTTTGATTAAGCAATGGTGTTAATTCCGGCTGAATATATTTTTCACCATTATATATACTGAAAATTGCTTTCTTTAGTTCTGCAGATCCGGAATCTTTTAATAAATACCCATCAATCCCAATATCAATAGCCTTAATCAGATAATCTATTTCATTATGGACTGTAAGCATCAGCACTTTTATCGATGTCTGTCCCTTATTTATCTTTTCTAATACTTGTAAACCGTTCATTTTTGGCATATTGATATCAAGCAATAGTACATCTGCTTTCACTTTTTTTAACAAATTAAGACATTCGATTCCGTCTGCCGCTTCACCTACCACTTGAATTTCACCGGTAATTTCTAATAACTGTTTTATTCCTTCTCGAATCATTGAATGGTCATCGGCAAGTATAACTTTTACAGACATATTTTTTATTCCTCCTCTAAAAATGGTACTTTCACAATTATGCTCGTTCCCTTACCCATTTCGGAATTTATATTGATCTCGCCAGAGAATAAATATACTCGTTCTTTCATCATAGATAACCCAAAACCGGAATTATCCTCTCTTTTTATATTCTTTAGTCGGTCTGTATCAAATCCCACTCCATCATCATTAATTGTAATACACAAGAAAGACTGTACTTTTTCTACAATAACCTGAATGTTTTCAGCTTTTGCATGCTTTACTGCATTATTGCAGGATTCTTGTATAATACGGAATATAGTCAGTTTTAAAATAGATTTTAAATTACTTTGTTTTAAAACATTTTCTTGGTCAATAAATACTATTTTTTTATTATATTCATTTTTTATTTGTTCCAAAAATTGTTTTATTGTAACATCAATCCCAATATCATCAAATGACATAGGACGCAAGTCATAGATAGTAGAACGGATATCAGCTATAATAGTTTTTAAATAATTCATGGTAGATTTTAATTCCAATTTACATCTGATTGCATCCACATCTATCAGATTACTGCAAAGTTCCAGTTTATGAAACAATGCAACCAGATTCTGGATAGAGGAATCGTGTAATTCCCTTGCTATTCTCTGGCGTTCCAATTCTTGAGTTTCCAGCATCATTAGCTTTTCATCATCAACTTCAAATTTATCCTTCTTTTCTTCTACCAGTTGAATTGACTTTAACCAGCATGCCAGATTTCGTAAATCGGCCTCGTTTTTTCTTATAGTTTCTAGCCGTTGCTTTTCTGTAACGATTTCATCCTCCAGCTGCTGTTTTTCTTTCATATAATTTTGCTTTTTTTCCAAATCCAAAGAATAATTTACTTTTGGAGTAAATATTTCAAGTTCATTTACTTCCTCGTTAAAATATGCAATATGTTTTTTTACTTCCTCCAAATGTTTCTCTTTGGATTCCAGTATAAATTCTCTTTTAATTCTATCATCCGTAATTTTTTTATAGCAGGCAAATATATTATCCTCTATCTGCTTTTTCTTATCACAGGATGTTATACATTTATCTTCCAATTGCATGATGCTCCTATCGTTTCCGATTTTACCCCAATAAATTAATTATAAATTAAAGCTTAAGCAAATACAACTATTTTCGTTTTATTTTCCTGGGAAATTATTTTTATGTTCTTGTATATCTTATCATATTGGACTATAATATAAATACATGTAAATACAAATTCAGAAAGGAATTTTTTTATGAAAAAGAAATTAAAAAACTTAGTTTTATTTACCTCACTCAGTGTTTTAAGTATACATCTTTTAAATAAATTTTTGACTTTCACAGCAACGATACGGGATTTATTAAAATCCGAATTAGGATTTTTCTATGAATGGAGATTTGGCAAAATATATTATACCAAACAGGGAACCGGTTCTCCGCTTTTGTTAATCCATGATCTAACCACCGCAAGTTCATCCTATGAGTGGAATGAAATGGTAAGTTCCTTATCAGAAAATCACACTGTTTATACTATTGATCTGCTGGGCTGCGGGCGTTCCGATAAACCTAATCTGACTTACACAAACTTTTTATATGTGCAGCTGATTTCAGATTTTGTTAAAAATATCATTGGTCATAAAACAGACGTTATAGTTACTGGAGATGCTTCTCCTCTTGTAATTACAGCCTGCGGAAACGATGCCACCCTGTTTAATAAGATTATTATGATCAATCCTATGAGCTTGTATCGTTTAAATGAGATTCCTTCCAAACGCACCAAGACTTTGAAAATACTGATTGAAACACCGATTCTTGGCACCTTACTTTATAATTTATATGCTATGAAATGTAATATTGAAGATAAGTTTATTGAAAACTACTACTTTAACCCTTTTAAAGTTAAACAAACTTACATTGATACTTATTATGAATCTTCAAATCTTGGAAATGCTAAATATTTGTTTGCAAGTCTGAAGGGAAGATACACTAACATTAATATACTTCATTCTTTGAAAAATATTAACCATAGTATATATATTATCGGTGGTTCAGAAGAAAATGAAATTAAAACTACCATTGACAATTACTCTTACTATAACCCTTCTATTGAATCTTACATTATTAAGAAAACAAAACATCTTCCACAATTAGAAGCACCGGAAGAATTGTTAGAGCAGGTTGAAATTTTTCTTGGTTAACTTCAAAAAAATGCAGGAGACTGTCCCGAAAACAGTTTCCTGCATTTTTTTATAATTTTTCCCATAAGAAATTTTTCTTGTACATCTTTACAATCCCAAAGGCTCCTTTGTAGGCATTCCTGCCTTTCTTGGATATTTTTTTGAAGTATGTTTCACCTTTTCAATTAATATGAATGTACGAGTAATATCTGTATCTGGAAGAATCAATTCTTTACATTCCATTTTATTTCCCCCAAGAATCCGCATCGCTTTTTCTGATGATTTCAATTCTTCACGAATGTTTCCTGATTTATATGGAACAAACGCTCCCCCTAACTTTACAAAAGGGATGCAATATTCTGAGAGAGAAGCCAGATTTGCTACTGCTCTGGACACAGCCAGATCAAACTGTTCTCTGTATTCTTCTTTTTTTGCATAATCTTCTGCTCTGCCATGTATCAATTCCATCTGCTGCAATTCTAAGTTATCCACAACCGTATCCAAAAATTTAATTCTTTTCCCCAAAGAGTCCAATAATACAAACTTTTTCTGTGGAAAAGCAATTTTTAGTGGTATTCCAGGAAAACCTGCTCCGGTTCCAACATCAATAATACGGTCCGCCTGATCCATATCATATGCTTTCACCATCAGCAGACTGTCTAAAAAATGTTTGCTGACAACTTCTTCATACTCGGTAATTCCCGTCAGGTTCATAACCTTATTCCACTCCACTAATAGTTCATAAAATTTCAGGAACTGATCCACCTGATATTCAGATAACTCCAGCCCCAACTCTCTGCAGCCTTTTTGTAATGATGTAATGTCATATTTGCTCATCTATTTCTCCTATTTTCCACGATACTGTTCCATATATACTAAAAGCACAGAAATATCTGCCGGTGACACGCCGGAAATTCTGGATGCTTGCCCTATGGAAACTGGCTGAAATAATTTTAATTTCTGTCTTGCTTCAATACGAAGGCTTCCTACCTTATCATAATCAAAATTTTCTGGTATCTTCTTGTTTTCTAATTTCTTATACTGCTCTACCTGCTTTAACTGACGGTCAATATAACCCTTATACTTAATAGAAATGTTTACCTGCTCTGCTACTCTGTAATCTGTGTTGGTTCTTTTTTTATCAATCGGTGCCAGCAAATCATAATTTAACTCTGGTCTGCGGATCAATTCTGCCAGTGTGGTACCTGATTTTAACTCTGTACTATTGTACTGACGAAGTAAAGACTGCACTTCTTCATTTGCTCCCACATTTGTATGCTCTAAGCGATTGATTTCCTCTGCTATTTCTTTTTTTCGTTTTATTAGCAAGTCATACTGTTCCTGAGAAATAAGGCCAATTTCATGTCCTTTTTCTGACAAACGCATATCTGCATTATCCTGACGTAACAATAGCCTATATTCTGCCCTGGAAGTCATCATCCGGTATGGCTCTCTATTTTCTTTCGTAACAAGATCATCAATCAGCACTCCAATATATGCTTCAGATCGGTCTAACACGATCATTTCTCTGCCCAGAATCTTTAAGGATGCATTAATGCCTGCAATTAATCCCTGCGCGGCTGCTTCTTCATATCCTGAGCTGCCATTAAACTGTCCTCCGCTGAACAAACCTTTAATATTTTTAAATTCTAATGTGGGATTCAACTGTCTTGCATTAATGCAATCATATTCTATTGCATAAGCATTTCTTACAATTTTAGCATTTTCCAACCCCGGAACAGTATGGTACATCATTTCCTGCACATCTTCCGGCAGAGAACTGGACATACCTCCCACATACCATTCATTTGTATGTATACCTTCCGGCTCTAAAAATACCTGATGTCTGTTTTTATCCGCAAATTTTACTACTTTGTCTTCAATAGATGGACAGTATCTTGGACCGGTTCCCTCAATAATTCCGGCATAAATCGGAGAACGATCTAAGTTATTTCGAATAATTTCATGAGTTTCTTCGTTGGTATAAGTAAGGTAACAGGCTATCTGCTCTTTTTGTACATCTTCCGGATTGGTACTAAAAGAAAATGGAACTATTCTTTCATCACCATACTGTGCCTCCATTTTACTAAAATCAATGGAATTTTTGTCCATCCGGGCAGGTGTTCCTGTCTTAAAACGGAACATTTCAATTCCATTGGCCTTCAAAGAATCTGTTAAATAATTTGCCGCCTGCAAACCATTTGGCCCGGTATGGGTAATACTTTCTCCTGTTAAACACCTTGCCTTAAGGTATGTTCCTGTACAAAGCACTGCTGCCTTACAGTGATATATAGTGCCAGTAAAAGTCTTTACTCCTGTGATGTTTCCATCTTCTACTATAATGTCCGTTACCTCTGCCTGTTTTATTGTAAGGTGTTCCTGAGCTTCCAGTACATTTCTCATACTTCTGCTGTATTCTGCTTTATCTGCCTGTGCTCTGAGTGAATGTACTGCTGGTCCTTTTGACACATTCAGCATTTTTGACTGAATAAAAGTTTTATCTATGTTTTTGCCCATTTCACCGCCCAAAGCATCAATTTCTCTTACAAGATGTCCCTTAGAGCTTCCTCCAATATTTGGATTACAAGGCATTAACGCAATACTGTCCACGCTTACTGTAAATATTACTGTTTCCAGCCCAAGCCTTGCCGCCGCCAGTGCAGCTTCACAACCTGCATGACCTGCACCAACTACCACTACATCACAACTTTTTTCTAATACAGGCATTTTATTTCCTCTTTCCTTTCTAATTGCTAAACCAGCATTAAGTTAACGTTTATGAGAACATGTTGTTGTAAATTTTTGTATCTTTTCACATTATTTTCCCATACAAAATTTAGAAAATATCTCATCCACCAGATCTTCTTCTACTTCTTCTCCAATAATATAACCTAAAGCTGCATAAGCACTCATTAAATCTATAGAATAAAAATCTTCCGGCATATTATTTTCTATACTCTGTTCTACCATTTTCAAGCTTTCTAAAGCCTCTTCCAATAAATTTTTATGTCGAAGATTTGTTATCATTATATCCTCATTGAAATCAATCTCACCATGAAGGAACATATTTTTAATTTTTTCTGTTAAAACATCAATTCCTATATTTTCTTTTGCTGAAATGGAAATAACTTCACTTTCTGTTTTTCTTTTTATTTCATCTTCTGTAACTACCGTATTCAAATCCATTTTATTCAAAAGAACCAGCGATTTCTTATCCTTTAACATTTGAAAAATTTCATTGTCATTTTCATCTAAAGGCTTAGAAGAGTCTACCACATACATAATGAAATCTGCATTTTTTACGTGGTCCTTTGCTTTCTCCACTCCAATTTTTTCAACAATATCTTCTGTATCACGAATTCCTGCTGTATCCATGATTACAAGCTTGATTCCGCCTAAATTAACGCTCTCTTCCAGTACATCTCTAGTGGTTCCCTCGATATCTGTTACAATGGCTCTTTCTTCTCCCAATAACACATTTAAAAGAGAGGATTTTCCTGCATTTGGCTTTCCTACAATTACCGTTTTAATTCCCTCTTTAATGATTTTTCCATTCATAGATGAGTCTATTAGCTTACCTATTATTTTTTCAAGTTCTTTAACTGTAATCTTAAGCTTTTCACTATATCCGTTAATATCAATATGTTCAGGATCATCCAATGCAGACTCTATAAAGGCAATTTCATAAATTAACTTTTCCCTACATTCTTTTATCTTTGCAAACAAATTTCCTTTTAGCTGATTTAAAGAATTCTTATAGGCGTACTCACTTTTTGAATGAATTAAATCCATTACTGCTTCTGCTTTTGACAGATCCATTTTTCCATTTAAAAAACCACGCTTTGAAAATTCACCCGGTTCCGCCATTCTTGCCCCGTATTTCAAAACAACTTCTAAAACTTTCTGCACAATAAAAAGACCACCGTGGCAATTAATTTCCACCGTATTTTCACCGGTATACGTTCTCGGCGCCCGCATCACCGATACCAAAACTTCATCCACCATATCTTCACCATCGTAAATATAACCATAATGAATGGTATGTGACTTTTCTTTGGAAAGTATTTTGTTTCCTTTGGATCTATAAATCTTATCTATTATTGAAAAAGCTTCCTCACCACTGACCCGTATAATTCCAATACCAGAATTTGTCATTCCTGTGGCAATCGCTGCAATCGTATCCTGCTTCATAGCATGTCCTTTCCTGAATATTTGTTATTAACCCTCAATTTTTGATTATAACAGATGTATTTCCTTTTCACAATTAGAATTTGTGAGGGGTGACGGCTCAAAAGACAAAAAAATAGCTCGAAAAATGTGTTGTGCAATTACATAGAGCATTTATTCAATTCGAAAAAAATTTAATTTTGGGACAATAGCCTGTTAAAAGAAATGAAGGGATGGATTCGACAAAATTTAATAAATTTAAGTCCATTCAAACTTCACAAACCAAAGCCCAAATAAAAAGCCGCGACTATCAGCCCCTTTCAGGTGTCATAAATAATCGCAGCTTATCTTAACAAATACAAATTTCTCACTTAGAATATCCTTTCGGCATAAATATGCCGCAAAGGATATTCATGTGAGAAACCAAGAACGAGGTGTAAAGTATGTATGCATCCACACTTAACACCTCATAAGTAAATATATTTTAAGGTTTACAGAAAAAATCAGAAATACATCACAAAGGATATTGTAAAATATCAAACAATAAAGTATAATAACCATGTGTGTATCGCAGACAAAGTCTGTATTGTGTGGTAGCTTCTCTACCATCCTTGCCAGATGAGGTTGCAGCCTCATCTGGTGGTACACCGTATTATTCTTGAATTTCTCAATGTATATTTTACCATAATCATATTCTTAGTACAAGTATAAAATACGCTTTTCTTATATTTTTCATAATAATCCCCAGAAGTTGCAATTTGACCAAACCCCTTTTCTCCGATATAATAACGTATATCAATACTTATTTTTATTTTACAAAATAATAGAAAGACTAACTATTAACAGTCAAGTCTAAAATGAAAATTTTCTAAATGAATTGCAGAAACGCATTTCAGATAAAGTTGAACCTTGAAAACTGCATGACAAACAGAGTGTCATTACTGGCACTCTAAAAGGAGATATTTGCAGAATCAGTTAAGCTACCGGTAAGTATGCCTGCCCTGATTTTTCCATTGCAAAAATTAACCGCACAAGTTTCTTCGTGGCATGAGATAACGCAACATTGTAATGTTTGCCTTCAGAGAGTTTCTTTTCCAGATATGCAGCAAAGGATTCGTCCCAATGGCAGACGCACTTTGTGGCATTGTAAAGAGCATACCGGAGGTATCTGGAACCTCGCTTTTCCATGTGGGCATAGCAGTTATCTAACTGCCCGGATTGATAAGTGGAAGGAGACATTCCGGCGTAAGCCAATATCTTGTCCGCAGAATCAAAACGGCTGAAATCTCCAATTTCAGCGATAATCATTGCGCCCATACGATAACTGATACCAGGAATGGAAAGGATTGGAGAATGAATTTCATCCATAATGGCTCTGATTTCATTTTCAATTTCTTCAATTTCTGCATCCAGTTCATGAATGAGTTTTATGGTATGTTTTAGTTCCAAAGATTTAGCTGGCATATGAGAACCTATAGAAGTTTTAGCAGCTTCACGAAACATAACAGCAGTATCTTTACCGTATCTGCCTTTGGAACTTTCGATGAGCAGATTTGAAAGCCTTGTGAGGTGTGCCGATGCAACAGCAGATGCACTTGGAAATTGGGAGAGTAAAGCATATACAGAAGCCATGTGAAGTGTGGGAACGAGATTTTCCAATTCAGGGAAAAGAATACAAACAAGTCTGGAAACAGAACCTTTCAGTTTTGCCCGTTCTTTTACTTTATCAAAACGATAACGAGTGAGTGACTTTAATTCCTCATTGTGGTAAGATGTGTCTGAGTAGGACTTTAAGTTCCTATCAGACATTATCATAGTAGCAATAGCGCGGGAATCAACTTTATCCGTTTTCGTCTTTCTAAGGCTTAGACTTTTTCTGTAAAGATTGGTATGTAACGGGTTGATAACAAAGGTGGTCAGACCTTTATCAAGAAGAAATCCCAGAAGATTGTAACTGTAGTGTCCGGTGGCTTCGAGTCCTACTTTTACTTTTGTTAAATCATCTGATACAGATTCGATTTTTTGGTAAAGTTCATCAAACCCTTTGCGGTTGTTAGAGATTATAAAAGGTTTGGACAGCACTTCTCCATCCGAGTTAGGGATAAAGCAGTCGTGCTTATCTTTGGCAACATCAATTCCAACGTAAATCATAAAAAATCTCCTTTGAATAAGTATTTGATACTGTTTAGAGCCACAGGTACTCTTTGTGATTGTAACCTCGTTCTAAATAAACCGTCATGCGGTATCTAACTGATTAACAACTATACAAAGAGACTGTGGTTGTATCCTTTCTAAAACCATCGAGTGGTAGGAAGTGAAAACCAATCCACAGTATCTCCAATAGTATAGCATACAGTCCTTGGAGAGGGACTATAAACACTACTACTTTATAATACGAGGA
>CASEML010000052.1 GCA_949289145.1 uncultured Eubacteriales bacterium
CGAAGTGCATTGCAACTGAAATGACACAGTTTTCGCCCATTAATGAATGCTTATCATTGTTTGTGACTTTATCAACCATTGCACAAATGGCTAAAATAAAGGCTTTTTTGTGCAAAATAAATAAGAAAGTGTAGAGAGAGTGCTATGGCATCAAAATTTTATGCAGTTAGAAAAGGGAAAAAGACAGGAGTTTTTCTGACCTGGGAGGAATGCAAATGTCAGGTAGATGGATTCTCCGGTGCAGAATATAAAAGCTTTAAAACAAAAGCAGAGGCGGAAGAATACTGTAATGGAGATATACAGACTGTGGTTCCTGTCTGTCAGGCAGAATGTTATACAGATGGAAGTTTTGACTTGTCTACTAAGCGGTATTCTTATGGGGTTTTGATTTTTCATCAGGGAAAGGAATATGAAATGAGTCAGGCCTTTGATGATGAGGAAATGGCTACCATGCGGAATGTGGCTGGTGAGATCGAAGGAGCCATGGCAGCCATGAGGTTTTGTGTGGAGCATGGAATTTCCAGCTTGCTGCTGCATTACGATTATGAAGGGGTGGAAAAATGGTGTACGGGGGCATGGAAGTGCAATAAAAAAGGCACTATTGCTTATAAAGCGTATTATGATTCCATTAAGGAAGAACTGGAGGTAGTATTTCATCATGTGAAGGGACATTCCGGTGTGGAAGGAAATGAACGGGTGGATCAACTGGCAAAGGCGGCACTGGGGCTGTAAATTACCCCAAGGAAACTCTTGAAATCAATACTTTCATATGATAAGATGAAATTTAGGTTACAAACTAATGACTAGGAGGAACAAAGATGTCACAGAATGTATATGATATTCTTGTAGAACGTGGATACATTAAGCAGATGACTCATGAAAAAGAAATTAAGGAGTTATTAGCAAAGGAAAAAATTACTTTTTATATAGGTTTTGATCCCACTGCTGACAGCCTGCATGTGGGACACTTTATCGCCATGATGTTTATGCGTTATATGCAGCAGGCAGGACACAGGCCCATCGCATTGATTGGCGGCGGTACTGCTATGGTAGGTGATCCTAGCGGCAAGACGGATATGAGAAAAATGCTCACGAAAGAGCAGATTCAGCACAATGTGGATTCTATTAAGAAGCAGATGGAACGCTTTATTGATTTTAGCGATGGAAAGGCACTGTTAGTTAACAATGCGGACTGGCTGTTAGAACAGAATTACGTAGAATTTTTGCGTGAAGTAGGTGTTCATTTTACTGTAAACAGAATGTTAACAGCAGAGTGTTTTAAGCAGAGAATGGAAAAAGGTTTGTCATTTTTGGAGTTTAATTACATGCTGATGCAGGGATTTGATTTCTATGTGTTGAATCAGAAGTACGGCTGTAAAATGGAACTGGGCGGAGATGACCAGTGGTCTAATATGATCGCAGGAGTGGAACTTGTTCGAAGAAAAGCCCAGAGAGAAGCCTATGCCATGACATGCACACTGCTGACCAACAGTCAGGGGCAGAAGATGGGGAAAACAGTAGGCGGGGCTTTATGGTTGGATGCAGAAAAAACATCTCCATATGATTTCTATCAGTACTGGAGAAATGTAGATGATGCCGACGTGGAGAAATGTCTTTCTCTATTAACCTTTCTGCCAATGGAAGAAGTAAAAAAATTAAGTGCATTGCAGGATGCAGAAATTAACAAGGCGAAAGAAGTACTTGCGTTTGAAATTACAAAAATCGTTCATGGTGCAGAAGAAGCCACAAAGGCGCAGGAAGCAGCAAGAGCATTGTTTGCCAATGGGGGTGTCAGCGGAGATATTCCAACTATAACTTATCCAAGAACTGAGTTAGAGCAAGGAAAAGATATTCTCACACTGTTAGTAGACACAAAACTTGCAGGAACACGTTCAGAGGCAAGACGTCTTGTACAGCAGGGCGGTGTTTTGGTGAATGGTGAAAAAGTAACAGATTTTAAAAGGGTATTTTCAAATAATAATTTTAATGAGGATGGAGCATTATTAATCAAAAAAGGTAAAAAAGGATATTACCAAGTAAAAGAAGGATAGGTGATAATTATGGCATTTTGGTCAACATTATTAACATACGTTATAATTTTCTTGGGATCTTTGATTTTGGCATTTGCGGCAGTAATGATTGGGAAAAAACTGCGTGATAAAAAAGAGGCAAAGACTCCGGTAAACACACTGGAAGAAGAAAAGAAATAAAACAGACGGAGGAACCGAAATTGAAAAAGTATGGTGTAAATGAACTGAGGAAAATGTTTCTTGAATTTTTTGAAAGTAAGGGACATCTTGTAATGAAAAGTTTTTCTCTTGTTCCACATAACGACAATAGTTTATTATTAATTAATTCAGGTATGGCACCATTAAAGCCATATTTTACAGGGCAGGAAATACCGCCGAAAAGAAGGGTAGCCACCTGTCAGAAATGTATTCGTACCGGAGATATTGAAAATGTAGGAAAAACAGCAAGACATGGTACATTTTTCGAAATGCTCGGCAACTTCTCCTTTGGAGATTATTTCAAAGAAGAGGCGATTAATTGGTCTTGGGAATTTTTAACAGAGGTTGTGGGGTTGGATGCGGACAGACTATATCCATCCGTTTATTTAGATGATGATGAGGCATTTGAATTATGGAATAAGAAGATTGGTGTTCCGGCAGAAAAAATCACAAGATTTGGAAAAGAAGATAATTTTTGGGAACACGGTGCAGGGCCTTGCGGTCCATGTTCTGAAATTTATTATGACAGAGGTGTGAAATACGGCTGCGGTAAACCTGACTGTAAAGTTGGCTGTGATTGCGACCGTTTTATGGAAATTTGGAACAACGTATTTACACAGTTTGAAAATGATGGAAATGGCAACTATACAGAGCTGGAACAAAAAAATATTGATACAGGTATGGGACTGGAGCGTCTTGCCGTAGTAGTACAGGATGTAGATTCTATTTTTGATGTGGACACTCTTCAGGCACTGCGTAATAAAGTGTGTGAATTTGCGGGAATTGAATACCAGAAAGACGAAGATAAGGACGTATCCATTCGTCTGATTACAGACCACATCCGTTCTGCCACATTTATGATCTCTGACGGTATTATGCCGGACAATGAAGGCAGGGGATATGTGCTCCGCCGTCTGATTCGTCGTGCTGCAAGACATGGAAGACTTCTTGGAATCGAAGGAAAATTTTTGGCAAAACTCAGTGAGACTGTGATTAACGGTTCTAAGGATGGATATCCAGAACTGGAAGAAAAGAAAGAATTTATCTTCAAAGTATTAACACAGGAAGAAGATAAATTTGATAAGACCATCGATCAAGGGCTTACCATTTTAGGAGAAATGGCAGAAGAACTGGAGAAGACAGGTAAAAAGACTTTGGCAGGGGTAGATGCGTTTAAATTGTATGATACCTATGGCTTCCCGCTGGATCTGACTATGGAAATATTAGAAGAAAAAGGCTTTTCTGTAGATGAAGAAGGATTTAAAACTGAGATGGAAGAACAGCGTGTAAAGGCAAGAACAGCCCGTAAAGTGACCAACTATATGGGAGCAGACGCCACTGTTTATGATCATATTGATGCTGCCATTACAAGCACATTTACAGGATATGATAAGTTAGAAGATTCTTCTAAAGTATCTGTTATCACTACTACAGAAAAAATTGTAGAGGCAATCACAGATGGTGAAGAGGGAACTATTTTCGTGGACAATACACCGTTTTACGCTACTATGGGTGGTCAACAGGGAGATACCGGTGTGATTATAACCAAGGATGCAGAGTTTGAAGTATATGATACGATCAAGCTTTTAGGCGGTAAAGTGGGGCATGTGGGTAAAGTGACCAAAGGAATGTTTAAAGTTGGCGATCAGGTAACTTTAAAGGTGGATGAAATGGGACGAAACAATACCTGCAAAAACCATTCAGCAACTCATTTGCTGCAAAAAGCGTTGAAGGAAGTTTTAGGTGCCCATGTGGAACAGAAGGGTTCTTTGGTAACTCCAGACAGACTGCGTTTTGATTTTTCTCATTTTTCAGCTATGACAGCAGAGGAAATTGAAAAGGTTGAAAAATTAGTAAATGAAAAGATTGCCTGTGCATTGCCTGTAGTCACTGAGGTGATGGAAATTGAAGAAGCAAAGAAAAGCGGTGCTATGGCGTTATTCGGTGAAAAATATGGCGATACTGTCCGGGTGGTATCTATGGGAGAATTCTCTAAGGAATTGTGCGGTGGTACTCATGTACCGAACACTGCAGTTATCAGCGTATTTAAGATTGTGTCAGAATCCGGTGTTGCGGCAAATGTACGGAGAATTGAAGCACTGACCGGAGAAGGTGTTCTGGCATATTACAGACAGTTAGAAGAAAAGATGGAGGAAGCCGCTAAAATCGTGAAAACATCGCCGGCAGAGCTGACAGATAAACTGACCCATATGATGGCAGAATTAAAGTCATTACAGAGCGAAAATGAATCTTTAAAGAACAAAGCTGCAAAAGACGCTTTAGGTGATGTTATGAACAGGGTAAAAGAGGTTAAGGGAGTAAAATTCCTTGCGGCAAAGGCAGATGGAGTGGATATGAATCAGCTTCGTGATTTGGGGGATGAACTGAAGGCAAAATTAGGTGAAGGTGTTATTGTGCTAGTATCTGCCAAGGATGGCAAGGTAAACCTGATTTCCATGGCTACGGATGCTGCAATGAAAGCAGGTGCTCACGCAGGCAACTTGATTAAGGCCATTGCAGCCGAAGTTGGCGGCGGCGGAGGTGGTCGGCCAAATATGGCTCAGGCAGGCGGTAAAAATCCGGCTGGAATTGATAATGCTTTGTCAAAAGCAGAGGAAGTTCTTGCCGAACAGATAAAATAATTTAAGATTCTTGTAAAAAGTACTTGACGAATGAAAAGAATGTGATATAATTTTTAATAGTGCAAAAAAAATACCCAAACAGTTGTATTTAGTACAATACGCAACTGGAGGGAGGTTAGGTGTGATACTATGTCAAATGTAATCGTAAAAGATAACGAGACTTTAGATAGCGCTTTACGCAGATTCAAAAGAAATTGTGCAAAGGCTGGAATCCAGCAGGAGATTCGTAAAAGAGAACATTACGAAAAGCCAAGCGTAAAACGTAAGAAAAAATCTGAAGCAGCAAGAAAACGTAAATATAATTAGTGCTATGAAATTCCCCGGTTTTTCTGGGGAATTTTTTAGGTAAAAGAAAAGATTTGAATATAGAATTATTTACAAAATATTAAGAATATGGAAATTTTCCTTTTATACTTGTCAATAAAATTTTTATAAAGTATAATCTCATATGAAAATATATAAAGGGAGGATTATTATGCTGTGGTCATATGAAATATTTGGTACAGATTTATATCATATATTTGCATGGTTCTGGGTGTACAGTATTTTAGGCTGGTTTGTGGAGTCGATATATATGTCCGTTTGCTTTAAGAAGATAACTAACAGGGGAATTATTAGAGGGCCGATTTGTCCGATTTATGGTTTTGGTGCTTTATTAGTATATTTTATGCTGAAACCATTAGAGGGGCATTATGTGTTGCTCTACATCATAGGGGCAGTAATGGCGACTGCCGTGGAATTTATGGCAGCTAAACTTATGATACGGTATACCGGTTGCGTTTGGTGGGATTACAGTGAAAAACCATTTAACTATAAAGGAATTCTGTGTTTGGAAAGTACTCTGGCATGGGGATTGTACACTATTGTGATGTTTGGATTTTTACATAGAGTGGTAATAGCCTTTACCAGCAAGATTGATATCAGAACAGGAAAAGTATTGGTAAGCCTTCTTGCTACATATTATATCATTGCTTTTGCCCGTGCCATTGCCAATGCTAAGAATCTGGGAGGAATTCCGGGGATACAGATGGTAAGTGCAGAAGAAAAATAAAAGAAGAGAGAAACGGTTGGAAAAAGGGGCTGTCGGGAAATAGACAGTTCTAAACAGGGGAAGGCGTGACTCATGTGAGTCACGCCTTCCCCTGAAATTTATCCATAAAAAGAGAGAAAGATGGCTAAACGATAACCATCTTTCTCTCCGTTCCATGTTATAATGGAACTATGCTAACCAAGGAATATTATAACGACTTTTTTGAAATTGGGCAACAGAAAATTAACTTCAGTTTCTTCGAATTGAA
>CASEML010000053.1 GCA_949289145.1 uncultured Eubacteriales bacterium
AATATTATTTAAGAAGTCCTTTTTATAATCACCCGGGGTTCTTACCCCTTTATGAAAAAGAAACGCCTTTCAAAGTCATTTTAACACTTGATGGCGATTATATGAAAATGTACATAGATGAAGTTTCGGAAGAAAACCTGTTCCAAATATTAGTCCGTACCACACCGGAAGCCTGCGACCAAATAGAAAAATGGATAAAAGGTGAATCAGATGATTTATCAAAAGTAGTCATGCCAAGATCTTCTTCTGTCCAAAAGGAATCTTCAGCGGCAGCACCAGCGGTAAACATTTCTCCGGACAAAATAGTCACAAAACCATTCGGCTATAAAACAGTAAAAACGCAAAAGATTCCGGTTGAGGCAGGTGGTATATACCGTGTATCGGAAAACCTGAAGCTCAGGGAAAATGGAGACATCAACGGAAGTTTTATAACCACGATGCATGCAGGCACCCTGGTAAAAGTGATTTCCCTTGGGAAAAAAGAGACGATAGACGGTATAAAAAGCAACTGGGTAGAGATAGAAGTACAGTTAGGCGGCAGGGATAAAGATGGCAAGCCAATAAAAGCAGGAAAAAGAGGCTGGTGCTTTGGCGGCTACTTAAGAACCGGAGAGTATGAAGGATCGGAGTTATTTGTTCCCCTGAGAATAAAAATAATCCGTTTCCTGGATAAATATTTAATATTGATTTCTTTCATAACAGCAGCTGTACTTTTTATATATAATGTAGTGAAAATAATCAAATCAATAAGGGCAAGAAAGAAAGATCCGGAAAACAACATTCCCGTATCATCCCTGATATTGATTTGTGCGGGATGCATTTTAATATTCTGGACTTTATGCGATTGCATATTGCCTATATCTGATTTCATATTCTTACCAGGATTTTTTGCTTCAACTTTAATATATATATCAGCCGGTGTGGTAGCAATAGTCAGGGAGAAATGGAAGAAGAAAGAAGCTCCAGGGGGATTGTCATTAGTAATAACAGGTGAAATTGTAATATTTGCCGGCCTGTTGATTTTTTTATTGTATTTTATGATAGAACAAGATTCTATTCCTAACTATGAAGCTGTAATACTTATTATGATAGAACAAGATTCTATTCCTAACTATGAAGCTGTAATACTTATAATTGGGATTGCAGTGGTGTCGGTGGGAAACATACTGGTAACTGAAGGCGTATTGGGACCAAAAGTGAACAAAAAAGGAAAAAATCCGGAATGAATTTACCTGTCAGGTATTATTGCAATTCCCGGCAGGCATTTCAAAAGAACATACACAAGGAATAACAGATGAGAGACACTGTAAAAACAGAAGAATATTTTATGGAAAGATATAATAAGGATGCATCTGATCTTGCTGAACGGATGAGTAAATATGAAGAGGTAATAAGCCATCCAGATAAATATAATGTATGGTCGTTTAAGTATCACATATATATGGAAGCAGCTTGTAAGTTTTATTCGGGGTATTCCTTGGGGCTTGGTATGAATGAGCTGCTTCCCGAAGTAGACCTTATCATAAGAAATTTGATTGATACAATGGAAGAAATGGACAGTGGTTATGATAATATGGCTCTGATCATATACTTAATCATTCTTTTTAACCGGACAGAATTTCTTGATGAATATAAGGAATTATTGATAAAAAGTGAATATTGGGATGTTTATCTGGAAAATCTGATACAGATACTGGACCCAACCTGGCAGATAAGTACGGAAGAACTGTGCTGCCCCAAAGAGACCAATTCGGTATACGAGGTGGTGGTACTGTCAAAAGAAAACAAGGTGGAAGCCGTCCAGCGATTAAAGAGGTATCTTAAAAGGCAGTGGTTTATGTCATTAACCGAAGGTGTTATAACCAACCGTAATCTGAAAACAGGGTGGTACCGGGGGTATTGGTGCATCGCCGCCGCCGCTTTAGTAAAAGCCCTCAAACTTGACGATACGGAACTGAAAGACTGTAAATACTATCCTTACGATATGGCTCATTTCTGTTAACCAGGTAGAAGCTTCCGTGTAAATGACTGATAAATATGATACTCTATAATGCGGGGTACAAACTGTTGCCAAAAACAACCTATATCCGGGTACAGACAAAGC
>CASEML010000054.1 GCA_949289145.1 uncultured Eubacteriales bacterium
ACGAAGTGCATTGCAACTGAAATGACACAGTTTTCGCCCATTAATGAATGCTTATCATTGTTTGTGACTTTATCAACCATTGCACAAATGGCTAAAATAAAGGCTTTTTTGTGCAAAATAAATAAGAAAGTGTAGAGAGAATGAGTATGGCAGCAATTGATTTTAATCTTATGTTAATTGGATTTATGGGAACTGGAAAATCTACCGTGGCAAGTAAATTAAAACAGATGCTTCAGGCAGAACAGATTGAAATGGATGCGTTGATCGCAGAGGAAGCAGGCATGAGCATCCCGGATATTTTTGAAAAATTCGGGGAATCTCACTTTCGAGATTTGGAAACGGAAATGCTTCGTAAATTTAAGGAAAAGAGACCGGTCATTGTGTCCTGTGGCGGTGGTGTGGTGCTAAGGGATGAAAATATTGAAATTATGAAAGGTCAGGGGAAGATTGTTTTACTGACGGCAACACCTCAGACAGTTTATGAACGGGTGAAAGATAATGGAGATCGGCCGGTGCTGAATGGTAATATGAATGTGGAATATATCAGCGAATTAATGGAAAAAAGAAAGCTGCGTTATGAAATGGCAGCAGACATTGTCATAGCTACAGATGGTAAAACGGTGGATGAAATCTGTAATGAAATTTTAGAGTCAGTAAAAGTAAAATAATTAAAAGTATAAGTAAAAGCCGGGCATTCTGTTCGGCTTTTAGAATGCCATTATAAATTATAGAAGATACAAAAATGAAAGAAAAAGCATTGTGCGATATGACGAGAAATATAAAAAAAGTATAAAAACTATTTATTTTAAAAAAAAGTACGTTATAATAAGAATATCATTGCAAAGTTCTGCACGATCGTGCAAGATTTCCCAGAAAAACGGAGGGAATTTTATGGAATATGAAAATTTTATAGATACAATGCGAAAGAAGGTGGAAGATCTAAGTGAAACCGGAACTAAAGTGATTATTATGGAAGTCTGTAAAAATAATGGTGTGAAAAAAAAGGGTCTGATGGTGAAAACAAAAGATTGTAATATGGCACCTACAGTTTATTTGGAAGAATTTTATGGGGAATATAAACGGGGAAAGACCTTAGAAGAAATTGCTGAGGCTGTAATAGGAGTATATCGTAATAACGATAGATTTCAAGAATTTCATATAGAAGATTTTAAAGATTTTAAACAGATGAAATCACAACTGGTGCTTCGGGCGGTAAACTATGAAAAAAATGCAGAAATGCTAAAAAATACTCCTTATGTAATGTTTCTTGATCTGGCCATTGTACCGTATATTTCTTTCCCTGTAGATGAAAGTAATTGGGGCTCCATACTAGTGAAGAATGAACATTTGGAGCTTTGGGGAATTACTGGTGAAAATGTTATGAAAACCGCAGCAGAAAACACACCAAAGCTAATGCCGCCTCAGATACGCAAGATGGAAGACACCATACGGCAGCTGCTGGAAGCAGGTGGCAGAGAAGAGGCAAAAGAGTATGAGAATCTTTTAGAGGAAATAGAAGAAAGTGATAATAAAGTACCGATGTATGTGCTGACAAATCCAAAAAATTTGTATGGGGCAACTTGTATGGTATACGATGGAGTGATTGAAATGTTTGCAGAAGAAATGGGAGAAGATATTTATATTTTGCCAAGCAGTATCCATGAAGTAATATTGCTTCCCGTTTCGAAAGCGTTAAGTTCTGCAGAATTAAAAGCTATGGTTCAGGAAATCAATATGACACAGATTCCCATAGAAGAAATTTTATCAGACTGTGTGTATAGGTTTTCCATTCATCAGAGAGGATTTTGCATTATTTAGCAATAAAAGGTAACATTAGTGTGGGATAAAAAATTGGAAGTGAATGAATTATATATGCAGACTATACTAGTTAGAAAATAGTAATATAGAAACGAGGTGTAAGGTCAAAACCAGTAAGTGGATTTTACACCTTTCGTATTCTGATATTTATAGTTATTTGGAAATTTCAAAAATTTTCGTTGAAAAACTTGCATAAATGTGGTAATATACTCTCTGTTGTGAGTTATTTTACGATGGTTTTAGTGTAAAATAATGTTTTATCATATCTAAATCCTTAAAGAAAAATTAAGGACAACAATATGATCTGCGTCTGTAGCTCAGGGGATAGAGCAACGGTTTCCGGTACCGTGTGGCGGGGGTTCGAATCCCTCCAGACGCATATTACGTTTTAGGTTTTCATGAATTATGCAAAGCAACCCTGAATCACAGGAGGTTAATTTAATTATGAAATTTTCAATAGATAACATAAAGAAGTTTGTAAGCAGCAACTGGAAATACCTTGCCGGTGCAGTTGCATTTATTTTATTAGTTGTTATTCTGGTAGCGCTTTCTAATAAAGAGAATGAGACAGAACAGCAGAAGGAAGAACAAGTTATAGAGGAACAGCAGGCAGAAACAGAACAACAGCAGGAAGAACAAGAAACAGAAAGTGTGGAGCAGGCAAATTCATTAAGTACAGAGGATTATCCGGAAATTAATAATTTAATTCAGCTGTATTTTACTTCTATGGCAAATAATGACGTGGAAACTTTAAAAGGAATTCTGGCAGAAGTGCTTCCGGAAGATGAAGAAGCAGTAAAAAAAGGAAGCGAATATACAGAAAGCTATAATAATATTATCTGTTACACTAAGCCAGGAAAAATAGAAAATTCTTATGTGGTTTTTGCCAGTTATGAAGCAAAATTCGTTGGAATTAATACTACAGCTCCAGGGCTATTATCCTTTTATGTGCTGACAAAAGAGGATGGCAGTTTATATATACAGAATAAATTAGAAGATGATATCAAAGAATATATTCAGAGTATTGTGAAAGAGGACACGGAAGTAGCCAATTTATTTGAAGCTTCCCAGAAAAGATATGAACAGGCATTAGAAGATGATGCGGCATTGAAAGAATTTGTGGCAAGCTTAGAGAGTGGAGAAACGGAAGTTTCTAACGAAAATGAAAATACAGAACAGGTTGCAGAGAATACTCAAGAGACAACAGGTCAGACAGCGGAAAATACTGAGGAAACGGCAGAGCAGACAACAGAAGAAACAGATAATGGTGCAGAGCAAAGTCAGGAAAGTACAACATTATATGTAAAAGCTAAGGAAAATGTAAATGTAAGAAATGATGCGTCAGAAACAGCGGATACGATTGGAAAACTTCAGGGTGGTGAAGTGGCAGAAAAGACTGGTGAAAAAGATGGCTGGATTTGTATTAATTATAAGGGACAGTTAGGATATGTAAAAGCTGACTATGTAGAAACCACATCAGATGGAACTGGTTCTGTATCTAAAGAAATATCAGAAAACAGCGGTAGTGAAAGTAATGGAGTTGTTTATGTAAAAGAAACTGTAAATGTCAGGGCAGGTATGAGTCAGGATTCAGAGAAAGTGGGAACTGCTTATGCTGGAGAACAATTTACAAAAATCATGGATTATGCAGAAGGTTGGACAAAAATTGACTATAATGGTACTGAAGCCTATATTAAGACAGAGTTTTTAGAAACAAGATAATAAATAATAGAAGTATAAAAGACATGTGGCAGCGCATGTCTTTTGTTCATCATGATAGGAAGTGCGCAGAGTGTGCTTTCTATTGTTTATATTCGAAACGAATTCGAATCAAAGGATGGAGTGTATATGAAAGAGGAAACAATCAGATTAAATAAATTTTTAGCCGAGGCCGGAGTATGTTCTAGAAGGGAAGCAGATCGGTATATCCAGCAGGGCTTAGTGGAAGTGGATGGAAAAAGAGCAGATCTTGGTATGTGTATAAAAGAAACTCAGCAAGTTGTTTTTCGAGGAAAAGAGGTGGGGAGAAAGCAAAGGAAAATACTTCTTGCTTTTTATAAACCTAAGGGTATTGTATGTACGGCAGAAAAACAAGAAAAGAATAATATTATAGATTATATTAATTATCCAGATAGAATATACTATGCAGGAAGGCTTGATAAGGATTCCGAGGGGCTTATCATTCTGACAAATCATGGAGATTTGGTTAATAAAATGATGCGCAGTGCCAATGGCCATGAAAAGGAATACGTGGTAAAGGTGAATAAAAAGTTGACCGATGAATTTTTAAAAGGTATGGCAGGCAGAGTCCCCTTAAAGGAAGTTGATGCAGTAACCAAGCCAAGCAAAGTAAAAAAAGTGGATGATTATACCTTTAAAATTATTTTGACTCAGGGCTTGAATCGTCAGATTCGCCGTATGTGTGAATATTTTGGTTATCGTGTGGTGGCATTGAAACGAATTCGGGTTATGAACATCAGGCTTGGAGATTTAAAGAGAGGAGAATACCGGGAGATTACGGGTGCAGAATTGGCAGAACTAAAGCGTCTGCTGGCAAATTCCCATAACCAGCCGGGAATAGAGAAAAATGTCAATAGAAAGAATCAGAGAGTTAACAGATAAATTAAATGAGGCAGCTAAAGCATACTATTCAGAAGACAGAGAAATCATGAGTAATTTAGAGTATGACAGATTGTATGATGAATTGGTAGAACTAGAGAGGAAGGAAGGAATAATACTAGCAGGAAGTCCTACCATAAAAGTAGGATATGAGGCGTTGTCAGAACTGCCGAAAGAAGAGCATGAATCGCCTATGTTGTCTTTAGACAAAACCAAGGAGGTAGAGGGGCTGCAAAGTTTTTTAGGCGCTCAGGAAGCATTGATCTCATGGAAATTAGACGGTTTGACCGTAGTGCTCACATATGAGAACGGGGAATTGGTGAAGGCGGTAACTAGAGGGAATGGCATCATTGGGGAAGTGATTACTAACAATGCCAAAACTTTCAAAAATATTCCTTTAAAAATTGAACATCAAGGAGTAGTGACTTTGCGAGGAGAGGCTGTGATTCGATATTCCGATTTTGAAAAAATTAATGCTCAAATTGAGGATCCCGATGGAAAATACAAAAATCCAAGAAATTTATGCAGCGGCTCTGTAAGGCAATTAAACAATGAAATTACAGCAAAAAGAAATGTGAATTTTTTTGCATTCGCTTTGGTTCGGGCTGAAGGTGTTGACTTTGAAAATTCTGTGGAAAATCAATTTTTGTGGCTGCAAAAACAGGGATTTGAAGTAGTAGAATATAAGAGAGTGACAAAAGAAACTGTTGCAGAAGCAGTTAAAGAATTTTCGGAAAACATTCCCTATAATGATTTTCCGTCGGATGGCCTTGTGGTAGTTATGGATGATATTGCATATGGTCAATCCTTGGGAAGTACTGCAAAATTTCCCAGAAATTCTATTGCTTTTAAGTGGGCAGATGAGATGGCAGAAACCACTTTGTTAAAAATTGAATGGAGTGCTTCCAGAACCGGCTTGATCAACCCAGTAGCAATATTTGAACCGGTGGAGTTAGAAGGAACTACCGTAAGCCGGGCCAGCGTGCATAACATTAGCGTTATGCGTGCTTTGAAACTAGGAGAAGGGGATAAAATCAAGGTGTATAAGGCAAATATGATCATTCCTCAGATTGCGGAAAATCTTACCCAGAGCGGGCTGGCAGAAATACCTCGTTCTTGTCCGGTGTGCGGCGGTGCAACGGAAATTCGGAAAGTTAAGGAAGGAGAATCTTTGTACTGTACAAATGAAGAATGTCAGGCAAAGCGTATTAAGTCTTTTACTTTATTTGCAAGCAGAGATGCATTAAATATAGAAGGGCTGTCAGAGGCAACCTTGGAAAAATTTGTAGATTCCGGATTTATCAGGGAATATACAGATATATTCCGGCTGGAACGTTACAAGGAGCAGATGATCACTCTTGAGGGATTTGGAGAAAAGTCTTATAATAATTTGATAGACAGTATCAAGAAGGCAAGGAAAACAACCATGCCAAGACTGTTGTATAGTCTGGGAATTGCAAATGTAGGTCTGTCCACTGCTAAAATTATCTGCAGCGAATATGCTCATGATGCAGAGCGGATTATGAATGCAGAGGAGGAAGATTTGAGTTTGATCAATGGAATTGGTGAAGTGATTGCAAAATCTTTTTGTCAGTACTTTGCAAAAGAACAAAACCGGACACAGTTTTTAGAATTGATTGACTTGCTGGAGATTGAAAGAGAAGAAAAAGCCCAGAGTATTTTTAAAGGTATGGTATTTGTCATTACTGGAAGCGTAGAACATTTCAGCAACCGAAGCGAAATGAAAGAATTTATTGAGAAAAATGGAGGTAAAGTCACAGGTAGTGTTACTTCTAAAACTACTTATCTGATCAATAATGATAAAACATCAACCTCATCGAAAAATAAGAAAGCAAAGGAATTAAATATACCAATTATTTCGGAAGAAGAAGTAATTGCTATGACAAAGTAAAAAGGCAGGGAGGGATAGAAATGCCCATTAAAGTACAGGGGGATTTACCCGCAAAAGGGATTTTGGAAAATGAAAATATATTTGTTATGGACGAGACCAGAGCCTTAAATCAGGATATTCGTCCGCTGGAAATTGGAATTTTAAATTTGATGCCAATAAAGCAAGATACAGAATTGCAGCTGCTTCGAACATTGTCTAATACACCGTTACAGATCAATATAACTTTTGTGTATGTGGAATCCCATGTTTCCAAAAATACGCCCACCAGTCATTTAAACCAGTTTTATAAGTTGTTTAGTGAAGTCAGACATCGGAAATTTGATGGATTCATTATTACAGGGGCACCGGTAGAACACTTAGAATTCGAGGAAGTAAATTACTGGACGGAACTGACAGAAATTATGGACTGGACAAATACTAATGTAACCAGTACAGTTCATATTTGCTGGGGGGCACAGGCAGCGGTTTATTATCATTATGGAATTAAGAAACGTACCTTACCCAAAAAACTATTTGGAATCTATGAACATCAGGTATTAAACCGGAAAGTACCGTTAGTACGGGGATTTGATGATATATTTATGGCACCCCATTCTAGACACACCACAGTGGATGCACAACAGATTTATGATTGTGAAGCGTTAACAGTTCTAGCAGAGTCAGAAAAAGCAGGTGTATTTCTAGCCATGGCGGAGAACGGCAAAAAAATCTTTGTGATGGGGCATCCGGAATATGACAGAATGACATTGGATGGAGAATACAAACGTGATAAAAGGAAAGGCCTTCCGATTGATTTGCCTTATCAATATTACCCAAATGACGATGAGACGAAACGTCCTCTCTTACAGTGGCGTTCTCATTCTAATGCACTTTATTCTAATTGGCTTAATTATTACGTGTACCAGCAGACACCTTATGACTTTATTGATAATGCTATTATACTGGGGAAATAGAAAGTTTATAAAAGAACGAAAAATCACATATTTTTTACAAAACCATATGTTTTTATGATAAGCGATATTATCGCACTACACATCGAAAAATGTATAGTGTGATTTTTATGAATTTGTATGCTGTACATAATAGAATATCTTGGCCGTGAGAAAAATCAAGAAGACAGCTGGACTTGGCGGGTCTGTGATGCTGGGAGACATGGGGATTGATGCATCCAAAGAGCAGCTTAATCTTGCAGAGAAAAACTATCCTGATATTGAACTCATACAAGCGGACGCTACAAATTTTTCGTTACGAGAGCCAGTTGACCTTGTTTTTTCTAATGCGGTATTTCATTGGATTGATAAGAGATGGCAACAGGATATGTTGAAATACGTATATAATGCGCTTAAAGAAAATGGAGGAAATAATCATGCGGGCAGCAATTTATAATGGAAAAAAGAATATCTTACTTGGAGAATTAGAGACACCTAAGGCTGGTGATCATGATATTGTGGTAAAAAATCTGTATGCCAGTATTTGTGGGACGGATGTGGCGGTATATGCTCAGGGACCGGGAACGGGCCATCGTATTACGCTTGGAGGAGAGTTTGGGCATGAGGTAGTATCCAAGGTAGTGGAAGTGGGAAAAGCAGTGCAGGACATCAAGGTGGGAGACAGGATATACCCCTATCCTAGATTGGCAAAAGGAGATACGAAGAGAGCCGGAACCTTGGGAGGATTTTCGGAATATATGTTGTTACCGAATCCAAAGTGGAATGAACAGATATACAAGGTAAGTGAAAAAATTTCTGATAAAGAAGCATGTCTGATTGAACCCTTTACGGTGGGATGCAGAGCAGCAAGACGTTCCGCTCCTAAGAAGGGGGAAAATGCCATTGTTTTTGGTGCTGGAACCATAGGGATTGCAGCGGCTATTGCTTTAAAATACTTCGGATGTGAAAAGGTGATGATATGTGATTATTCAGATCTGCGCTTACAGAAAGCAGAGCATTTGGGAATGGCAGTCTGCAACAATGGGAAAGAGAATTTGAAAGAAAAGGCAGTTCAGTATTTTGGAGAAGCGGCTTCCTTAAGCGGTGTTACTGCAAATGTGGATATTTATATCGATGCCGCAGGAGCAGAGGCGATTTTGGATATTTATCAGCAGATGGGAAAAATTGAAAGCAGGATGGTGGTAGTTGCCGTATTAGCAGGCAAACGACCAGTGGATATTTTAAATATGACCTTTGCCCAGCATGCCCTGATCGGAAGCGGCGGCTATATGCCAGAGGATGTGCGGGATGTTATGGCTATCATGGAAAGCGGCAGATGGGATATTGAATCGATTATTACTCATGAATTTTCCTGGGAAAAACTGCCGGAGGCCATTGAAACGGCGGCAGATGTGAATCGTTCATTGAATGTTGTGATATGCTATGATAAATAAAGAATCAAATATTATCAATACGAAAATCAATGAAAAATAAAAATGTCAAGATAAAATACTTGACATCTATCTTTGTTTGGTGTATTCTATCCTAGGTGATGCAAATGGAAAGATTTGTTGAGCAGGCTTTATTGTATGATTTCTATGGAGAACTGCTTACGGACAATCAGAAGAACGTCTATGAGGATGTAATATTAAACGATTATTCCTTAAGCGAAGTAGCAGAAGAAAGAGGAATCAGCAGACAAGGTGTACATGATCTGATCAAACGCACCAATAAATCTCTGGCGGAATATGAAGAAAAGCTTCATTTAGTAGAAAAATTTCTTCATATTAAGGAGAAGGTGAACCAGATTCAGGAAACAGTGGAACAGGCAGAAACTTTAGAGAAGCATCAGCTGATTGAAAGGATAGAGACAATTTCGAATGAAATTTTGGAGGAATTATAGGAATGGCATTTGACAGCTTAACAGACAAACTTCAAAATGTGTTTAAAAAGCTTCGAAGCAAAGGACGTCTTACAGAAGAAGATGTAAAATTAGCTTTGAAAGAAGTCAAAATGGCACTTCTTGAAGCAGATGTTAACTTTAAAGTAGTTAAAAAATTTGTCAAGAGTGTGCAGGAGCGCGCAGTAGGTCAGGACGTTATGAACGGCTTGAATCCGGGACAAATGGTAATTAAGATTGTAAATGAAGAACTGGTCAATCTTATGGGTTCTGAGACCACAGAGATTGCATTGCAGCCGGGAAAAGCAACCACCGTGATTATGATGGTTGGTCTGCAGGGTGCAGGTAAGACAACCACCGCAGCAAAGCTTGCAGGCAAATTTAAGCAGAAAGGTAAAAAGCCTTTGCTGGTGGCCTGTGACATTTATCGTCCGGCAGCCATTAAACAGTTGCAGATTAATGCGGAAAAGGTAAATGTAGATATGTTTACCATGGGAGATAACCATAAGCCGGTTAATATTGTAAAGGCAGCCATGGAACATGCGGATAAGAATGGCAATAATCTGATTATTATTGATACTGCAGGTCGTCTTCACATCGATGAAGATATGATGCAGGAGCTAATAGAAATCAGAGAAGCAGTGGAAGTACATCAGACGGTTTTGGTAGTAGATGCCATGACCGGTCAGGATGCGGTAAATGTAGCAGAAACATTTAGCGAAAGAATTGGCATTGACGGTGTTATTCTTACAAAATTAGATGGTGATACCAGAGGCGGTGCTGCACTTTCCATTAAAGAAGTTACAGGAAAGCCGATTTTCTATGCGGCAACAGGTGAAAAACTCACCGATTTAGAGCAGTTTTACCCAGACAGAATGGCATCCAGAATTCTTGGCATGGGTGATGTAATGAGCTTGATTGAAAAGGCACAGGCAGAAATTGATGACGAAAAAGCCAAGGAAATGGAACAGCGCTTTAAGAAAAATCAGTTTGATTTTAATGATTACTTAGAGAGCATGAGTCAAATGAAGAAAATGGGAGGTTTGGCAAACATCATGAATATGATTCCTGGTATGGGAGCGCAGATGAAAAATGTGGATACCGATCAGGGAGAGAAGGCAATGGCTAAGACAGAAGCTATCATTCTTTCCATGACACCGCAGGAAAGAGCCAATCCGGATCTGTTGAATCCATCTAGAAAGCGTAGGATTGCTAATGGAGCAGGAATCGATATCAGTGAAGTAAACCGCTTTGTAAAACAGTTTGAACAGACAAAGAAAATGATGAAGCAGCTCCCGGGAATGATGGGAGGATTTGGTGGTAAAAGAGGTAAGTTTAAACTTCCTTTTTAACATAAATGCAAATAACCTAAGGAGGTGAAATAAAATGGCAGTAAAAATCAGATTAAAAAGAATGGGACAGAAGAAGGCTCCTTTTTATAGAATTATCGTAGCTGATTCAAGATCTCCAAGAGATGGTAAGTTTATCGAAGAAATCGGTACTTATGACCCGACTAAGGATCCAAGCGAATTCCATGTAAACGAAGAATTAGCTAAGAAATGGTTAGCAAATGGTGCTCAGCCAACAGAAGTAGTAGGCAAGATTTTTAAGTTAGCTGGAATCGAAAAATAATTTACGGACTACTAGTGGGAGGTACGCAGATGAAAGAATTAGTTGAAGTTATAGCAAAATCACTAGTTGATGATCCGAAAGAAGTTGTAGTATATGAAAAAGAGAAAGATGGAAACATCGTTTTTGAATTACATGTAGCACAGGAAGACATGGGAAAAGTCATTGGAAAACAAGGACGTATCGCAAAGGCCATCCGTGCAGTAGTTAAAGCAGCAGCTTCAAAAGAAGAAAAGAAAGTTATTGTAGATATTGTACAATAGTTATAAGGCATGTTCTTTGGAACATGCCTTTTGCAAATATATTTTAAGGAGAAATTGTATGGAAAATTTACTTCAGGTAGGTGCAATTACTTCTACTCATGGAATCAGAGGAGAAGTAAAAGTTTTTCCCACCACTGATGATGTAAATCGTTTTAAGAAATTGAAAGAAGTAGTGTTGGATACCGGAAAAGAACAGATTATATTACAGATACAGGGTGTAAAATTCTTTAAACAGTTTGTAATTTTAAAATTCAAAGGAATAGACAACATTAATGAGATAGAAAAATATAAAGGAAAATCATTGTTCGTTACCAGAGAAAATGCAGTAAAATTGGAGAAGGATGAGTACTTTATTGCAGATATCCTTGGAAGCACAGTGGAAGATGAGGACGGTAATCTTCTCGGAACATTAAAAGATGTAATCATTACCGGTGCTAATGATGTGTATGTGGTAGAAAATCAAGAAGGAAAAGAACTGCTGTTTCCGGCAATTAAAGAATGTGTGCTGAATGTAGATGTGGAACATGCTAAAATAACAGTGCATATTATGCCGGGACTTTTAGATTAGGAGATTATATGAACTATTATATATTAACACTGTTTCCTGACATGGTAATGGAGGGGTTAAATACCAGCATTATCGGAAGAGCAAAGGAAAAAGGACTGCTTTCCATTGAGGCTGTGAATATCAGAGATTTTACTGAAAATAAGCACAACAGAGTGGACGATTATCCCTATGGCGGCGGTGCAGGTATGGTAATGCAGGCACAGCCGGTATACGATGCATACCTTCATGTGGAAGAAAAAATCGGCAGAAAGCCAAAAGTAATCTATATGACACCTCAAGGGAAAACCTTTCATCAAAGTATGGCAGAAGAGTTTGCAAAGGAAGAAGATTTGGTTTTTTTATGTGGACATTATGAAGGAATAGACGAACGTGTGTTAGAAGAAATTGTGACGGATTATGTGTCCATCGGGGACTATGTGCTGACAGGCGGAGAACTTCCGGCAATGGTTATGATTGATGCCATTTCAAGACTGTTAAAAGACGTGCTTCATAATGATACCTCAGCAGAATTTGAATCTTTTCACGATAACCTGCTGGAGTACCCTCAGTACAGCCGTCCGAAAATATGGAAAGATAAAAGAGTGCCGGAGGTGTTGTTGTCAGGACATCATGCCAATATTGAAAAATGGCGCAGAGAGCAGTCTATTATGCGGACAGTGGAATGGCGCCCGGATTTAATTGGGAAGGCAGTACTTTCTGAAAAAGAAAAGGTATTTTTGGAAAAATATCTGGAGGAAAGAAAAAAGGACTTGCACTAGTATCCCCCTTATGATATAATCTTAAATGTTGTGAGAAAAAGAGATGGTCCTCTGTTACAATAATAGAATAAGTAATAAGAACATCCAAAATGATAGGAGGCACACAATGAACGCAATTATTAAAGAAATTGAAACAGCTCAGTTAAAAGAAAATGTGGATGAATTTAGCATTGGTGATACTGTAAGAGTACATGCTAAAATCAAAGAAGGAAATCGTGAAAGAATTCAGGTATTTGAAGGAACTGTATTAAAAAGACAGGGCGGAAGCGCAAGAGAAACATTCACAGTTCGTAAATTTTCTAACGGTGTAGGCGTAGAAAAGACATGGCCTTTACATTCACCAAACGTAGAAAAGATTGAAGTAGTGAGAAAAGGTAAAGTTAGACGTGCTAAATTGTACTACTTAAGAGATCGTATCGGTAAGAAAGCTAAGGTTAAAGAATTAGTGAAATAATGAAAACAAAAAGGAACAAGGAAATGTATCTTGTTCCTTTTTCCTATATTGTTATGTATCCAAAGGAAGCTGCCCACGGCGGTTTTCTTTGGATACAAATGAATCTTAAAAGGGAAAGGTGCAGATGTCAATGAGCAGAGCGAGCGTAAGAAGAAGGAGACGCAGACAACAAAGGCGTGAAGCGATGGATCTTGGACTTATAAAGAATATCTTTACCTGGGCTTTTCAGATTGTGCTGGTAATCGGAATTGCATTTGTACTGGTATATTTTGTGGGAGAAAAGACAAGCGTGATTGGCGTCTCTATGGAGCCTACGTTATATAATAAAGATGAAGTCATTATTAATAAATTTATATATAAATTGACAAATCCTAAACGGGGAGATGTGATCGTATTTAAACCAAATGGAAATAAGAATACGCATTTTACTATTAAAAGAGTGGTAGGGCTTCCCGGTGAAACAGTAAAAATTGAGTCTGGAAAATTGTACATTGATGGTGAAGAATTAACCAATGATTATATTACAGGTGGAATTGAAGATGCGGGAATTGCTTCAGATTCTATACTGTTAGGAGAAGATGAATATTTTGTATTAGGAGATAATTTGACAAACAGTGAAGACAGCCGCTTTGCCAACATTGGAAATGTAGATAAGCAGGATATTGAGGGCAAAGTGTGGTTTCGTGTTTCTCCCTTCAAGGAAATGGGATTTGTAAAGTAAAGGAGAAAGAGAATGCATTTTCAGTGGTATCCGGGACATATGACAAAGGCAAAGAGAATGATGGAGGAGAATATCAAGCTGATTGATCTGATCATAGAGCTGGTAGATGCCAGAATTCCTTTGAGCAGTCGTAATCCTGAAATTGATAGTCTTGGAAAGAATAAATTCCGGCTGGTGCTATTAAATAAATCAGATCTTGCTGATGAACGTTTCAATGAGGCCTGGATGGCTTATTTTAGGGAACAAGGATATTTTGTGGTAAAAGTGAATGCCAGAAATGGAAACGGTGTAAAACAGGTCAACGCAGCAGTGATGGAAGTATGTAAGGAAAAGATTGAGCGTGACCGGAAACGGGGAATTTTAAACCGTCCTGTACGCGCTATGGTGGTAGGAATACCAAATGTAGGGAAGTCCACATTTATCAATTCATTTGCCGGAAAAGCTTGTACGAAGACCGGAAATAAACCGGGCGTAACAAAGGGAAAGCAGTGGATTAAGCTAAATAAGAGCGTTGAATTACTGGATACTCCCGGAATTTTGTGGCCAAAGTTTGAGGATCAGACAGTAGGGCTGCGCCTTGCTTTCATAGGCTCCATAAAAGATGAAATTTTAAATGTAGATGAACTGGCTTTGGAATTAATAGATTTCTTAAAAAAGAATTATGCAGGTGTTTTGGCGAAGCGCTATGAATTAGAGGAAACAGAAAATAATGCAGAAATTCTTGCCCAAATTGCCAAAAACAGAGGCTGTGTAGCAAAGGGAGAAGAAGTAGACTATTCAAAAGCTGCTTTGCTGCTGATTGATGATTTCAGAAGTGGGCGTTTAGGAAGAATAACACTTGAATTTCCGGCCAAAGAGGAATAGAATATAAATGCGTGTGTTGATAAAATAATAAAGGCGGGAAGATAGATGGAAAATGAAGAACAAAACAAAAAAGAAAGTATCGGCGGGGTAAAGGGGATTATACGTGAGGCACTTAGCGTACTGCTCTATCTTGCCATTGTGTTTGTGCTCACCTATTTTGTAGTAGAATATGTGGGACAGAGAACTGTGGTCAGTGGAAGTTCAATGGAAAGCACCTTAAGTGACGGAGATAATCTGATTGTAGATAAGCTGTCTTATTATTTCAAGGAGCCGGAGCGGTTTGATATCATTGTTTTTAAATTCCAACATGAAGAAAATACTTATTATATTAAACGAATTATTGGTCTTCCAGGTGAAACAGTACGAATTGACAGTGATGGTACTATTTTTATTAATGGAAATGAGCTGGAAGAAAGCTATGGCAATGAGATTATATTGGATCCAGGTTTGGCGGAGGAACCAATTACACTGGGTGAGGATGAATATTTCGTATTGGGAGATAACAGAAATGGAAGCTCTGACAGCAGAGATCCTTCTGTGGGGCCAGTGTCCAAAGATTGGATTTTAGGCAGAGCGTGGCTGCGTATTTGGCCTCTGTCGGAGTTTGGAATACTAAAACATCAGTAGATTGAGGTAGAAAATATGGCAAAGAAGATAAATGATATAAAGGCAGAATTACAGGCAGCGACGTTTGAAATGCTGCCTTTTTTTATGGAAGAATACAAGGAAGACAAAAGAGCCGGAGTGAAAGCGCTGGTTCATAAAGCAGAGCAGGAAATAGCAAAGAGAAAGGCAGAACTTGAAAGACTTCAGGTAATGCGTGCATACGAAAGAGAATATGATATGTATGAATATATCTGCGGTATGGATGAAGCGGGAAGAGGACCGCTGGCAGGTCCTGTGGCGGCAGGAGCTGTCATACTTCCTAAGGATGCAGAAATTCTTTATTTAAATGATTCCAAGAAGCTTAGTGCATCCAGAAGAGATGAGTTATATGATGAGATCAAGGAAAAAGCCATTGCGGTAGGCGTGGGAATTGTCTCGCCGCAGCGTATTGATGAGATTAATATTTTACAGGCAACTTATGAAGCAATGAGAATTGCAATTAAGAATTTAGGCATAACACCCGATATATTATTAAATGATGCAGTAACTATACCGGAAATGGAAATGAAGCAGATACCTATTATCAAAGGAGATGCAAAAAGCGTTTCTATTGCAGCAGCCAGCATTATTGCAAAAGTTACCAGAGATAGAATTATGCTAGATTATGATAAAGTATATCCGGAATATGGCTTTGCCGGACACAAGGGATATGGTTCAGCGTCTCATATTCAAGCAATCAGGACATATGGTGCCAGTCCGATACATAGAAAGACATTTATAAAGAATTTCATAGATTAAAACAGCAGCAGTGAGGGGGTGTTTGTCTTGGATTTTGGTAAAATAGAAAATAATAAAGGGGTGTATAGAAGTGAGGCTCCAGCAGCCGATACAAAGGCAGCGGGAAAGATGATGGGAAGCAGTTTGAGTGAGCTGACTCCCGGAAAAGTATTTGCAGGAGAAGTAATCTCAGTGGGAAAGGATAGGGTTCTCCTTCGGTTAGATAATGGTCAGACCATTCAGGCGGGTGTAAACGGTGATATTCAGTTGACAGAAGGGCAGATGTTAGCTTTCCTTGTAAAATCTAATACAGGAAAACAGTTGGCAATCAAGCCTATGTTCGATGTAAGTATACAGAATTCTTCTGTACTAAAAGCATTGGAAAATGCAGGCATACCGGTAAATTCTAAAAATGTAGAGTTGGTAAATCTGTTAATGAAGGAGCAGATGCCCATAGATAAGGAAACGATTGCAAAATTTCTACGTCAGATGACTTTAAATCCGGGCACCGATGTGAAAACACTGGTACAGCTGCAGAAAATGGGACTTCCGGTAACGGAAGAGAATATAGCGCGTTTTGAAAGCTATCAAAATCATGAGTACCGTCTGGCTAATGAAGTTTCTAATGTGGCAGCAGATATCTCAAAATTGCTGGGAGAAAATCTTACTGAACAGAAGAATCCACTGGACGTATTTGGAAAAGTAGCGGATATTATATGTACAGAGCAAAAAGAATCCATAGAAAATCTAAAGGCAGCCTTGAGAGAAGATGTTTTAGCAGTGCTCGGAGAAAAACATATATCCTCGTTTCAGGGCGGACCAGTGCTGTATGATAATTTAAAAAGTGAGACTATGATGCATAATAATGCTGAAAATTTGACGAATATTCAGAAACAGGCACTGGAAAATATTGAAGCTGTGACAGAGCGCTTTCAGGGGCAGGGAGCGGAAATGGATCATATTGTAGAAAGTCTGAAAAGTTTAAATCAGGAAGCAGAAGGAGTTATCCGGGCATTGGAGGAAAGAGCAAAAACAGAAACACAGTCGTCCCAAAAGCAGGATATGGTGTCAAAATTACTTGCAGCTTTTGAAATGTATGAAACAGCAGAGAAATCCATGGAAGCAGCTAAGACGGCCATGAACACAGATGAATATGATTTGCCAAAGCAAAGTCAAGTTTTGGAAAAGAATGCAGATTATGGCAGCGTAAGTCTGCCGGAAGCAGGACTTCAAGGACAGCTGGATGAAAACGCAAGATTAGCATTGGCACAAAAGATGCAAAAGGCAGGAGGGGATATGCTTCTGTCTCAGCAGATAAGAACTGGGGAAATAAAGCCAGAAGAACTGGTACAGCTAGTAAGACAATTAGTTCAGGAAGTACAGCAGCTGGGGACGTCAGGGGATTCGGCACAGTTTCAGAAAAAATTTGCGGCTGTCAGTCAGTTATTGCAAAGCAGGGAATTCCAGACTGTATTAAAATTAGCCATAGAAGAACAATTGTTATTAAAGCCGGAACAATTAAATAAAGAAAATGTACAAGAGTATTATGAAAAGCTTAGTCAGAAAATGAATCAGTTTACAGAACTGATTTATCAACTGGGAAAAGAGGATACTTCTGCCATGAAAAATACTACAGCCATCCGGCAGAACGTAGATTATATGAATCAATTAAACCAGCTGTATTCCTATGTGCAGCTTCCGGTGAAGTTGACCACCCAGAATACACACAGTGAACTGTATGTTCTGACCAGAAAAAAGCGGCTGGGAGAAAATGGAGGTGCTTTTACGGCACTGCTTCATTTGGATATGGAAGTGTTGGGAAGTATGGACATTTATATTACTATGGAGCAGAAAAAGGTAAGTGCCAGATTCTATCTGCAGAGGGAAGATATTGCCGGATTTTTGGAAGAAAACAGTGAGCCACTGGTAAAACAGTTGGAGGAAAAAGGATTTTTGGTGAAGGCAGAATTTGAAAAGAAGCCGGAAGAAAAGAATATGGTGGAAGAATTTTCAGACAGTCAGAATGAGACACATATTATGAATAAATATTCATTTGACATAAGGACGTGATGTTATGAGCGAATACCAGTATTACTATAAGGAGAATAAAAAAATAAAAAAGGCAGTGGCTTTATCCTATGAAGCAGGAGAAAAGGCACCGAAAATTGTGGCTACAGGAAAAGGAGAACTGGCAAAAAAAATCATAGAAAAAGCAGAGGAATCTAAGGTGCCTGTACACAAGGATGAAAAATTAACGGAAACACTGTCAAAATTAGAGATTGGGGATTTTATTCCGCCGGAACTTTATGAAGTTGTGGCAGAAATCCTTGTGTTTGTAGATGATATGGAGAAGCTGAAAGGAAAATTAAATGGATAATAAAAGGAGAGTAGGGGCTGTTTATGAAGAAAAGGCGGCAGAATATTTAAAGGAAAAAGGATACCAGATCATAAACAGAAATTTCAGATGCAGAATGGGTGAAATTGATATGATAGCAAGACAAAATACTATGCTGGTATTTGTAGAAGTAAAGTACCGTAAGACAGCTTCTTTCGGATATCCCGAAGAAGCTGTTTCTTTTTCAAAACAAAGAACCATCAGAAAGGTGGCAGAATACTTTTTAGCAAAAGAACATCTGCCGACGGATACAGAGTGCAGATTTGATGTAATTTCCATTTTAGGTGATGAAATCAATCATATTGAAAATGCTTTTTAGGAGGACAGGATAATGAAATATAAGTTTAAACTAAAAAATAAAAACAATGTACTAATATTATGTGAAAAGGCGGGAGTGCCTTTCTTACAGTTTAATGCACTTAATGAATGCGGTATTGTGAACCATGGATTTTCCACCAGAATGGGCGGTGTCAGTGAAGGGATTTATGCATCTATGAATTTAAGCTATACCAGAGGAGATAAAGAGGAAGCAGTTACGGAAAATTTTGTGAGATTTGCAAAGGCATTGGAAATCTCTCCAGAGGATTATGTATTTTCAGATCAGACTCATACCACTAACATTCGTGTGGTAACAGAGAAAGACCGGGGAAAGGGATTTGTAAAACCAAGAGATTATCAGGATATTGACGGGCTGGTAACAAATGTAAAAGGGTTAGTTTTATCTACTTTCTATGCAGATTGTGTGCCTCTTTATTTTGTGGATGTTAAAAATAAGGCAATCGGTTTGTCTCATTCTGGCTGGAAGGGAACGGTAGGCGAAATCGGAAGAAAGACAATAGAAATTATGGAAAAAGAATATGGCTCTAAGCCGGAGGATATGCTTGCGGCCATTGCACCCTCTATATGTAAGGAATGTTATGAGGTCAGTGAAGACGTTGCAGTGGAATTTAAAAAGATTTTTCCTAAGGAAGAATATGAGAAGATTATGGAAGATAAAGGAAACGGTAAATATCAGCTGGATTTATGGGAATGTAATAAAAGAATCCTGCTGAAGACAGGAATCAGGGAAGAAAATTTAAGCGTAACAAATATCTGCACCTGCTGTAACAGTGATTTGCTATTTTCCCATCGTGCCAGCCAGGGAAAACGGGGAAATTTAGGAGCATTTTTAATGTTGAAACAATAGAAAGTAAGCTTTGGAATTATTTGTTGTTGTAAAAAAATTTAAAATACAGCACGTACAAAGAAATTTTTAAGAACCATTGTGAAAAAGTAAGGCGATTGATATGATTAGAAAAAGGAAGGAGGGGGAAATGCCCTTTGAGGAGGCGGCAGAATATTTGTTAGAGGCACCCACAGATATTTTAAATGAATTGATAGAGAAGGAAAGTATAAGAAAAATCAAAGAAGCGATCAAGAGATTAGACGACACTTACCGTCTAGTATTTGAATTTAAGCTGGTACATCAACTGCCCGACGAGGATATTGGGAACATACTGGGAATTTCGGCAAAATCAGAGAAAATAAGAGAAAACATATATTTCGGATCTACAAGGCATTGGCAGCCTGTGTTGCGGTGTTTGTGCTGGGTGTCCTTGCAGTAAATGGGATATCACCTTACTGGAATCAAGAGAATCTGAATACCAACGAAGAAGCAACGGAAGAAATAGCAGATATGACTGCGGAAAGTGCTGTGGAGTCAGCAGAAGATACGAGTGGTATGAATGATTCCGCAGCGGAGCCCTCAGCTTCTTTGGATATAAAATCCAGCTATGGCAATGAAATTAATGTAACAGATATCAATGCAGAACCGGTGGGATTAAAAGTTACAGCAATTTACCGACAGGAGGAGTGCTGGATTCTATATCAACAGATTCAAAACAATACGCAAAACCCAATACAGTTTAGGGAAGGTAGTTATATGCTGGAAGTATGGCAGGAAGACGGTTGGTATGTGCTTTTTACAAAGGAAGAATCTCAGATACATGAACTTGATCCCGGAAGCAGATATGCAGGAGAATAAGACCATAGCTTTTTTGGAGAAAAGTGTTAATGAATGCGGTGGTTATATTGAAAGTTCTAGTCTGGAGGGAAATAATATTTACAGCAATTATTCACAAAGATATGCAAGCTTTACTGTGAGAATTCCAAAAGATAAGGAAGATAGCTTTATGCAGGGTATGGATGAGAATGCAAATATACGGTCAAAAAGTGAGAGTACAGAAGATATTACGTTGAAATATGTGGATACGGAAAGTCACAAAGAAGCCCTGAAGTTAGAGCAGGAAAGGCTGATGGCGATTCTGGAAAAAGCAGAAACGGTAGAAGAAATTATTTCTTTGGAGTCCAGACTTTCCCAAGTGCGGTATGAGCTGGGCAGCTATGAATCCACCTTAAGAACTTACGATAATCTAGTGGATTACATTACGGTTCATATCCAAGTCAATGAAGTGCAGGAAATAACAGAGCCACCAAAACAGAGTGCAGGAGAAAGAATGATTTCCGGATTCAAAAACAGTGTGAAAAATATTGGCAGAGGCATAAAAGAATTTACTATTTGGATTATAATTCATATTCCGTACTTAGTTGTCTGGGCAATTGTAATTGGAGCAGTGGTGCTGGTGGTACGTGTATGGAAGAAACGGAGAAAAAAGAAAAAGCAAAATTCCGATTGCAGTAAATGAATCTGGAAAAGGTGATCTGGAAAAGGCAAACAAATTGGTGACAAAAAACGCAAAAAATGATAAAATAATTGTTATATAGTGGTTTGAAGCAACGGATGAAGGGAAGCAGAAATGGATAAAGCGAGTAAAATAAATTATCGTATTGAAGAAGGAAATTATAAAGAGCGGGGCATTGTGGCGTTTCACAGGGGGTATCAGTTAACGGTAGCTGTGAAAAATGTGAAGTCTTTGGTGTTAGTTCTTTATCATAAAAAATCTTTTGAACGGGTAGCACAACTGGAGCTTCCACTTCAGTATAGAAAAGGAAATCTATATAGCTATTATTTGGAAGGAATTGATTTTACATCGACTGTGTATCAAATAAAAGTAAATGGAAAAATATACATAGATACTTACGCAAAATCCCTGGCTGGTCGGGAAATCTGGGGTGAAAAGCGGAGAGAAGAACAGGTATACTGCGGTTTTCATAAAGATGTTTACGACTGGCAGGGAGATTGCAAGTTGAAATACCAGTCTTGGGAATTGATTATTTATAAACTGCACGTGAGAGGGTTTACAAAACATAAAACTTCAAAAGTAAAGAACAAGGGCACTTTTCTTGGCATTATGGAGAAGATACCTTATTTAAAGGAGCTGGGAATAACTGCAATCGAGGTTATGCCTGCTTATGAATTTGAGGAAGTGATGGAGCGGGAAAATTATTATAAACCCTCTTACGCTGTGGAAGAAACCAGAAATATGGACGTGTTGAATTATTGGGGCTACGGAAAAGGAAATTATTTTATACCAAAAGCATCTTATGCGGCTACAGATAATCCTCAGAAGGAATGGAAGGATACGATTAAAGAGCTGCATAAACAGGGGATTGAAGTCATCATGGAATTTTCTTTTGGACGGCATGAGGATCAGAATCTGATTGTGGACTGTGTAAAATACTGGGTAGAAGAATATCATATTGACGGAGTACATTTATATGGGGCAAATTTGCCAGTTTCTCAGTTGGCACAGCATCCTATGTTGTCAGAAATTAAAATATTTCAAAATTATCAGGATACGGATGCTGTCTATGCAGAAGATGAGATATTGGAAATGAAAAATCTGATGGAATATAATGATGGATTTGAAGGATGCGCCAGAAGATTGTTAAAGGGTGACGGAGGGCAGATCAGTGATTTTGTATACCGGAATCGTAAGAATGAGGAACAGCAGGGAGTAATAAATTTTATTGCAAATCATGATGGATTTACTTTATATGACAGTGTTTCTTATGAGAAAAAGCACAACGAAGATAACGGAGAAGCAGGAAAAGACGGAAATAATTATAATTATACGTGGAACTGCGGTATAGAAGGAGCAACCAGAAAAAAAATGATCTTAGATCTTCGAAAAAAACAGATGAAAAATGCTTTTGCCATGGTGCTGCTTAGTCAAGGAAGTCCTTTGATCTTAAGTGGAGATGAATGGTGCAATACCCAAAAGGGCAATAACAACCCATATTGTCAGGATAATGAAATTTCCTGGGTTATATGGCAGGAAAATGCATTTCAAAAGGAGATATTTAGTTTTGTAAAACATTTGATTGCTTTCCGCAAGAAACATCCCATTTTAAGTGGTGCGGTAAAACTCCGGGTAATGGATTATTTAGCCTGTGGTTATCCAGATGTTTCCTATCATGGAGAAAAAGCATGGACACCGTATTTTGATGACGACAGTAGGTATGTGGGAATCATGTATTGTGGAAATTATGCCTGCATTGATAAAAAAGTATGTGATAATTTCTTTTATATTGCGTATAATCTTCATTGGGAAAAACATGTGCTGGCATTGCCGAATCTTCCAAAGGATCAGAAGTGGTTCGTAGTTGCAGATACCTCAAAAGATGCCGGGAATGACTGGCTGGAGGAAGGGCAGGAGCAACGGTTAGAAGTACAGAAGGGAGTGGAAGTTTCTCCCCGTTCTATCATGATATTGCAGGGAAAGAGTGCAAAGGGAATGGCAGGGAAAAAAGTTAAGGATAAGTCAAAGCAGAGGTGACATCAATGAACATATGGGGGCATTTCAAAACAATTACAAGGCATAAAATACTAGTTATGAAATATTGTTTCCGATTGGGCTTGTATAAACAGGGACTTTTACATGATTTATCCAAGTATTCCCCCACAGAATTTATCCCGGGCTGCAAATACTATCAGGGAAATAGAAGTCCTAATAATGCGGAGCGTGAAGCAAACGGAGTTTCACTGGCGTGGCTTCATCATAAGGGCAGAAACAAACACCATTACGAATATTGGATCGACTATGGAACCGGTGTGGAAAAGGGAATGCAGGGAATGAAAATTCCCGATCGCTATATCGTAGAAATGTTCTGTGACCGGCTTGCAGCGGCTAAAAACTACAATGGAAGTAATTATACGGATGCGGCGTCTTGGGAATATTATGAGCGGGGCAGAGAATACGCAATTCTCCATAAAGAAAGCAGGGAACTGTTAGAAAAGCTGCTGCTGATGCTGAAAGAGCAGGGGGAAGAAATAACCTTTGCTTATATAAAAGAAAATATTGATTATAAAAAATAGATTGCAGAGGAAACATGCAATCTATTTTTGTATTGTTATTCTGGATAAACCAGCTGCTGGTCAGTAATGTGATATAATACTTCATCTAAGTATTTTTTTGCTAAATAGTTTGCCATAGGAAGATTCATATCCAGATAATTTCCGCAGTCTTTTGCACTGGCACCTGGGACATCACCCTGAAAATCCCGGATGAATTCAAACATTTCTGTCAAAAGCGGCACAATATCTTTCGAAGAATAGTCGCCAGCAAGTAAGAGGTAAAAACCGGTACGACATCCCATAGGGCCGAAATATACTGTTTTATTACCATAGTCTTTATGATTTCTAAGATAAGTTGCTGCCAAATGTTCAATGGTATGAATTTCAGCAGTATTCATAACCGGTTCACCGTTAGGCTTTGTCATGCGGATATCAAAAGTTGTAATTATACTGCCCCCAAAATTATCTTTTCTTGATACATATACACCTTTTAATAATCTTACATGGTCGATTGTAAAACTTGTTATTTTTTCCATAATATAAAAAAACCTCCTTACCCGAAACTTTAAGTCTATAACATTCTAGCATAATATGTTCCAAATGCAAAGAGGTTTTTGGCAAAGTAAATATCAGCTGCAGTAGTACTGTTTGATTATGTAAATAATAGAAAGTACGCATCACAGCTTTTATTATAAAAATGACAAAGGGGCTGTCGGTTAATACCGATTTTTAACCCCTGACATGTAGAGAAGAGACAATCCCAGAAAATTCGGACTTTTTTAAGACCTGAATTCTCCAGTGGACTGTCTCTTCCCTTTTGTAACCCTTATTTCAGGGCGCAA
>CASEML010000055.1 GCA_949289145.1 uncultured Eubacteriales bacterium
AATTATAAATTTTGTATTTGTTACATTGGGTAATATTGTAGGTGGAGCTTTTCTTTTGGCCTGGCCCTTTAAATTTGTCAGCAGTAAAACAAAATAATGTAAAACAAAAAATTACACCCCTTTTCTGAAATCTTATATGATGGAAAAAAGGGGTGTTTTTTTGAAAAAGTTTTGCTATAATTAGTAGAGTTGTTTTATTAAAAAGGAATTTGTGACGGGTGAGGGTTGGCAATGGGGGACGAAGGAACTGTCTGGTTTCCTATGGGGAGCCGCTCCCGGCACCTGCGACTAGTTCACGTATCCGTAAGAGCCTGAGGCGTGTCGCCCAGAGGGGCTCGCACCTCACGCTCTAACGGCTACGGAACGGATTCTCCGGTACCTCCCGCTAGACCCTCCCCATAGGAAACCAGACAGTTCCTTCTGTACATTGGCAAACCCTCATAACAAATTCCTCCACGGTTGTCCCGGACGGCAAGGAATGGTTCAAGCTACTGCTCTTGGATTTAATGCTATACTCTACCGTCAAACACACCCGGCTAAGAATTTCTGTCTGGAAATGAGTTTTTATTTGTTACGTCTGAGAAGACACTTCGATAGCTGCTGCGTTCCAAACCCTTTGAGCTAGGTCGATGAAACTCAAAAATGTTGAAGCACCCCCACCTGGCGGTGTCGGTATATGCTGAGACATTTTCGCTTTAAGAGGTTCATCGGAGTGTTTAGCGGAGAGGGTTTGGAACGCAGCAGCTATCGAAGTGTCCCCTCCGTGTAACCAATCCACCCTCATTTCCAACGACAAATTCCAATTTGCTGAAACGACAAACAAAATAACCAATTCCAAATAAAAATGTGAGGAAAGTAAATGTCAAAATCATTATATATAGCAGAAAAACCAAGTGTAGCTCAGGAGTTTGCCAAGGCACTGCACTTAAATACAAGACGCGGGGACGGTTACTTAGAAGCGGACAATGCTATTGTAACCTGGTGCGTGGGGCATTTAATTACCATGAGCTATCCGGAGGCATACGATGAAAAACTAAAAAAGTGGAGTCTGTCTACGCTTCCTTTTATTCCGGATAAATTCAAATATGAAGTAATAAAACCTGTTCAAAAACAATTTAATATAGTAAGCGGACTGTTAAATCGTGAAGATGTGGATTGTATTTATGTATGTACCGACTCCGGGCGGGAAGGAGAGTATATATACCGTCTGGTAGAGCAGGAAGCTCATGTAGAAGGTAAGCAAAGAAAAAGAGTGTGGATTGATTCCCAGACAGAAGAAGAAATTTTACGAGGAATCAAAGAGGCAAAGGATCTGTCAGAATATGATAATTTATCAGAGGCAGCTTATTTAAGGGCAAAAGAAGATTATCTGATGGGAATTAATTTTTCCAGACTGTTGACTTTAAAATACGGAAATTCCATTGCCAACTATTTAGGGGAAAAATATTCCGTAGTATCTGTGGGACGGGTCATGACCTGCGTTCAGGGAATGGTGGTGCGCAGAGAACGGGAAATCAGGGAATTTGTAAAAACCCCCTTTTACAGAGTATTATTAAAAGCTGTCTATGAAGATAATATCATAGAAGCAGAGTGGAAGGCAGTAGAAGGAAGTAAATATTATGCGTCCCCTTCCCTTTACAAAGAAAATGGATTTAAAGAAGAAAAGACAGCAAAAGAATTGATGGAAGCACTTTCCACAGACCCACCAGTAGAAGCTGTGGTAGAAGCTGTGGAAAAAAAGAGGGAAAAGAAAAATCCCCCATTACTGTTTAATTTAGCAGAACTTCAAAATGAATGTTCTAAACTGTTTAAAATCAGTCCCGATGAAACTTTGAAGGTGGTTCAGGACTTATATGAAAAGAAGTTGGTAACTTATCCAAGAACCGATGCTAGAGTTCTTTCCAGTGCGGTGGCAAAGGAAATACATAAAAACTTAAACGGGCTTAGAAATTTGTCCATGGTGGCTCCTTTTGTAAGTGAAATTGCCGCCAATGGAACCTATAAGAATCTTGCCAAAACCAGATATGTAAATGATAAACAGATTACAGACCATTATGCCATTATTCCAACGGGGCAAGGGTTAAATGCATTATCTGCTTTAAATAAAACTTCTTATGGGGTATATATTACGATTGTAAAAAGATTTATCAGCATTTTTCTGCCTGCTGCAGTTTACCAGAAGGTGGGGTTAACTTTAAAGGTAAAGGAAGAAAGATTTTTTGCTAATTTTAAGGTACTGTTAGAAGCCGGATATTTAAAAGTAATGGAATATCAGGCGGCTGAAAAAACAACAGAAAAATTGCCCCAAAAAGAAGAAACAGCAGCCGATGAGTTAGAATCCCAAAGCAAGAATGCTTCTTTGGTTGAACTGGTGCAGAATTTAAAAAAAGGAACTATTCTGCAGGTACGGGAATTCTTTATCAAAGAAGGAGAAACTTCGCCGCCCAAACGTTATAATTCCGGTTCTATTATTCTTGCCATGGAAAATGCAGGACAACTGATTGAAGATGAAGAACTTCGAGCTCAAATCAAGGGAAGCGGTATTGGTACCAGTGCCACCAGAGCAGAAATTTTAAAAAAGCTCATCAACAACAAATATCTTTCTCTAAATAAAAAAACACAGGTAATTACACCTACTTTATTAGGAGAAATGATATATGATGTGGTCAATGCCTCTATAAGGTCTTTATTAAATCCTGAGCTGACGGCAAGCTGGGAAAAAGGACTTACTTATGTGGCTGAGGGGACTATCTCGCCAAAAGAGTATATGGAGAAATTGTCCAATTTTATTATCAGCAGAACCAATGGTGTTTTGGGATTGCATAATCAGTATTCTTTAAAGAGTTATTTTGATAAGGCAGCAGCATTTTATAAAAACGTAAAAAAGTGAGGATTTTAGTATGGAAAATATTACAATAAAAGAAATGTATACATTAGAAGAAAGTATTGCAGGTTCCTTTTTAAGTCAGTTTACTTATCCATGGGAAGCACTTCCTGAAATTGGAGGATTTATACAAAAGTTGGGAAACAGCCTTTCGGAAGATGAATTTGAAAAAAGAGGAGAAAACATTTGGATTTCTAAGGAAGCCACCGTAGCACCAACGGCTTTTATTGGAGAAAATACAATTATATGTAAAGGCGCCGAAATCAGACATTGTGCATTTATTCGCGGAAATGCCATTGTGGGCGAAGGAGCTGTGGTTGGGAATTCCACAGAATTAAAAAATGTAATTTTATTTAATAAAGTGCAGGTACCTCATTATAATTATGTAGGGGATTCCATTTTGGGCTTTAAATCTCATATGGGAGCAGGTTCTATTACCTCTAATGTAAAATCTGATAAAACACTCGTAGTGGTAAAGGACAAAGACAAAAATTATGAAACAGGGTTAAAGAAATTTGGTGCTATGCTTGGAGATGAAGTAGAAGTAGGATGCAACAGCGTATTGAATCCGGGGACAGTCATCGGAAAACATACTAACATTTATCCTACTTCTATGGTTCGTGGAGTAATCCCTGCAAATTCCATTTATAAAAAGCAGGGAGAAATTGCAGAAAAAGTTATAGGCTAATAGAAAGGGAATCATTCATGATAGATTACGAAGGTGCAGTCTGGCGGCCGCCCAGTGAGGCGGGAAGTCTGATTGTTCAGGCAACCATAGGGTGTGCCCATAATCAATGTACATTTTGTACCATGTATAAGGATAAAAAATTTCGTATACGAAGCTTGGAGGAAATAAAGCAGGATATTGCTTATGCCGGAAAAAATTATGGAAGACAGATTCGAAAATTGTTTCTGGCAGATGGAGATGCTTTGTCAATGCCAGCTCAGGATCTGTTGGCGGTTATTGCTTATGCAAAAGAGCAAATGCCCTGGTTAATTTCCATATCTTCTTATGGTACGGCATTGGACGTGATTCATAAAGGAGAAAACCAATTAAAGGAGTTAAAAGAAGCCGGGTTATCTATGGTATATATGGGAGCAGAATCCGGTGATGAAACTATATTAAAAGAAGTGAGAAAAGGGATTACAAAACAGCAATTAATAGAAGCAGGAAAACTGTTGAAGCAGTCAGGGATTTTAAATTCCCTGACCTTGATTAGCGGACTTGGAGGAAGAAAACTTTTAAAAGAACATGCTATAAATTCAGCTCATGTAATATCAGAAATCAAACCGGAATATTTAGGTTTTCTTACGTTAATGATTGAGAAGGAAGCTGTTTTGTATGAAAAAATAAAAGAAGGAGAAATGGAATTATTGCAGCCGGAAGATGTCATGGAAGAAATGAGGCTGTTTTTAGAACATGTAGATTCGGAAGGAACTGTATTCCGCTCCAATCATGCTTCAAATTATGTCATGCTGAAAGGCACTCTAAATAAAGACAGAGATCGGATGCTTGCGCAAGTAAAAAAAGCACACGAGGATTGTTTGTTTCGCAGAGAAAAGCATCGGAGATTGTAAAAGAGGAATTTACATGAAATTACCATAAAGAAAAACAGAGTCTTTCACTTTGAAAAAATGGATTATGCAGAATAGTAAAATTACAAGTTAAAACAAATTATACGAAAATTTTATGAAAAATGACTAGACTATTTTAGGAGTTTATGAGAAAATAGAATCTGTGTGATGATAAATTTTTGTCAAGTATTGATGAAAATTTTTCAATAAAGAGTTTCAGGCTCACATTAAATACATAGAATGGAAGGAGTTTTAAAATGATCTATTCACAGGAAGTTGAAAAAATGTGTCCAGTAGCAGCAACTGGCGGACAGCATGGTGCAGCGCCTATTCCAGAAGAAGGAAAATGGGTAAAGGCAAAAGAAATCAAAGATATCTCCGGTTTTACACACGGTATTGGCTGGTGTGCTCCACAGCAGGGTACATGTAAGTTAACACTTAATGTAAAAGAAGGTGTCATTCAGGAAGCATTGGTAGAAACAATCGGATGCTCAGGTATGACACATTCAGCTGCTATGGCTTCTGAAATTTTACCGGGCAGAACAATCTTAGAGGCATTAAATACGGATTTGGTTTGTGATGCTATCAATACAGCAATGAGAGAATTATTCCTACAGATCGTATATGGTAGAACACAGTCTGCATTCTCCGAAGAAGGTCTTGCAATTGGTGCAGGATTGGAAGACTTAGGAAAAGGATTGCGCTCTCAGGTTGGTACAATGTACGGAACATTAAAGAAAGGTCCTCGTTATCTTGAAATGACAGATGGATATGTTACAGGTGTGGCTTTAAATGAAGATGATGAAATCATCGGTTACAAGTTTGTTAACTTTGGAAAGATGATGGACTTTATCAAAGCCGGCGATGATGCAAACACAGCATTTGAAAAGGCTCAGGGTCAGTATGGCCGTGTGGCAGATGCTGTCAGAGTAATCGATCCACGTAAGGAATAATATAAAGGAGGACTACAATAATGGCTTTATTTGAATCATATGAAAGAAGAATTGATAAGATTAATTCTGTTTTAAATAGCTATGGAATTGCATCCATAGAAGAAGCAGAAAAAATCACAAAGGATGCCGGACTTGATGTTTATAATATGATAAAGGGTATCCAGCCAATCTGTTTTGAAAATGCATGTTGGGCTTATACAGTAGGTGCAGCTATTGCAATCAAAAAAGACTGCAGGAGAGCAGCAGACGCAGCAGCAGCTTTAGGAGAAGGTTTACAGGCATTCTGTATCCCAGGATCTGTTGCTGATCAGAGAAAAGTTGGTTTAGGGCATGGTAACTTAGGAAAAATGTTACTGGAAGAAGATACAGATTGTTTCGCATTCTTAGCTGGTCATGAATCTTTTGCAGCTGCTGAAGGTGCTATCGGAATCGCCGAAAAAGCAAACAAAGTACGTAAAAAACCATTAAGAGTTATCTTAAATGGTTTAGGAAAAGATGCTGCACAGATTATTTCCAGAATCAATGGATTTACATTTGTTGAAACAGAGATGGACTACAGCACAGGCGAAGTAAAAGAAATTTCCAGAAAAGCATATTCTGACGGACTTCGTTCCAAAGTTAACTGCTACGGTGCAAATGATGTAACGGAAGGTGTTGCTATCATGCACAAGGAAAAAGTTGATGTATCTATTACAGGTAACTCAACAAACCCAACTCGTTTCCAGCACCCGGTTGCAGGTACATATAAGAAAGAATGTATCGAACAGGGTAAGAAGTACTTCTCAGTAGCATCAGGCGGTGGTACAGGACGTACACTTCACCCAGATAACATGGCAGCAGGTCCTGCTTCTTATGGTATGACAGATACTATGGGACGTATGCATTCTGACGCACAGTTCGCAGGTTCTTCCTCCGTACCGGCTCACGTTGAAATGATGGGATTGATCGGAATGGGTAATAACCCAATGGTTGGTGCTACTGTTGCAGTAGCAGTTAGCATTGAGGAAGCAGCTAAGGCTGGTAAATTCTAAATAGTAAGCGGAAAACGTTTTATTTTCAGGGGCTTCTCAAGTCGTGCTTTGATTTGAGAAGCCCTCATTTTGCATGTTGTTTAGGGAGAATTAATAGTCCGGATTCTATTTATATGTGAAATATTTACAAAAAATATTGTAAAATTGGAAAATGTATAGTAAAATATACCCATAACTGCTATTAATAAAATTGCAAAAACAGGAGGGGTATCATATGAATGTTTACACAACGGACAAAATCCGAAACATTGTACTTTTAGGTCATGGGGGCTGTGGTAAAACCAGTTTAGTAGAGGCTATGGCATATCTTGGGGGAGTCATTTCCAGAATGGGAAAAATAGCGAATAAAAATACTATTAGTGATTTTGGGAAAGAAGAGCAAAGGCGACAATTCTCTATTAGTACTTCTTTGGTGCCCATTGAATGGGAGGGTGTTAAAATTAATATTCTTGATGCACCGGGATATTTCGATTTTGTTGGGGACGTAGAAGAGGCAGTATCAGCGGCAGATGCAGCAATTATTGTTGTGAATGGGAAAGCAGGAATTGAAGTAGGAACAAAGAAGGCATGGGAACTGTGTGAAAAATATAAATTGCCACGTATGTTTTTTGTTACTCATATGGATATTGATAATGCATCCTACAGACAGGTGGTGGAAGATCTTACTGCATTGTATGGAAAAAAAATCGCACCATTTCATCTGCCAATCAGAGAAAATGAGAGGTTTGTAGGTTATATTAATGTTATCAGCCAGACTGGTAACCGCTGGGTTGGAAACGATGTTGAGGAATGCGAGATTCCGGAATACAGCAAAGCTAATCTGGAAATCTGCCGTGATACTTTAATGGAAGCTGTGGCAGAAACCAGTGAAGAAATGATGGAACGCTATTTTAATGGAGATACCTTTTCAGAGGCAGAAATTCGTGCGGCACTTCGTACCAATGTAAATGACGGCAGCATAGTACCTATTTCCATGGGTTCTAATGTATTGTGTCAGGGTATTTATACTTTGCTAGATGACATTGTAAAATACATGCCAAGTCCTGAAAATAAGGAGATTGCCGGTTTGAATTTAAAAACAAATGAGATTTTTGAGGCAAATTACGATTTTTCAAAAGCAAAATCCGCTTATATTTTTAAAACTCTTGTGGATCCTTTCATTGGGAAATATTCCTTGATTAAAGTGTGTTCCGGTGTTCTAAAAGCGGAGGATGTAATCTACAACAGGGATAAAGATATAGAAGAAAAGCTTGGGAAAATTTATGTTCTTCAGGGAAATAAGCCCATTGAGGTTCCAGAGCTTCATGCCGGGGATATTGGTGCTATTGCAAAACTTACGGCAGCACGCACCGGAAATACATTGTCTACCAAAGCTACAACAATCCAGTATGGCAAGGCAGAAATTTCTACTCCATATACATATATGAGATATAAGGTGAAAAATAAAGCAGAGATTGATAAAGCAGCTCAGGCACTGCAGAAGATAATGCATGAAGATTTGACGCTGAAATCCGTTAATGACATGGAAAATGGTCAGATGCTCCTCTATGGAATGGGCGACCAGCATTTGGAAATCGTATGCAGTAGATTATTAAATGAATACAAGGTGGAAATTGAGTTATCCAGACCAAAGATTGCTTTCCGCGAAACAATTAAGAAAAAATCAGATGTGGAGGCAAAGTATAAAAAGCAGTCCGGTGGTCATGGTCAGTATGGTCATGTGAAAATGCGCTTTGAACCTTCCGGAGATGTGGAAACTCCATACATTTTTGAACAGGAGGTTGTAGGCGGTGCTGTTCCTAAAAATTTTTTCCCAGCAGTGGAAAAAGGTCTGCAAGAAAGTGTACAGAGAGGTCCTCTTGCAGCATATCCCGTAGTGGGAGTAAAGGCAACGCTTTATGATGGCTCTTATCATTCTGTAGATTCTTCGGAAATGGCATTTAAAAAAGCGGCAATGCAGGCTTTCAAAAAAGGATTTATGGAGGCGGAACCGGTTCTTCTTGAGCCAATTGCGTCTTTAAAGGTAACAGTTCCTGATGAATTTACCGGTGACATTATGGGAGATTTGAATAAACGAAGAGGTCGTGTTATGGGAATGACACCGATGAACGGTGGCAAACAGATTGTGGAGGCAGAAATCCCGATGATGAGCCTGTATGGTTATTGCACAGTGCTTCGTTCCATAACAGGAGGTTATGGTGAATACAGTTATGAATTTGTCAGATATGAGCAAGCTCCCGGAGATATTCAGGAAGAAGAGGTAAAGAGAAGATCACATAAGGTTGCGGAAGATCAGGATATGGATTAATGCTGACAGGAAATTTTTTAACGCCTAAAAATAGCATATAAAATAAAAAGCAGCTGGTGACAGTTGCTTTTTTATGTATTGCCTTTTTCACACAAAAGTGTTAATATTTTTGTAACATATACGAAAAAGAAAATAGGTAAGGAACGTTTGGTGATTATGAGTAATAAGGAAACGAAGCAGCGTATCGGCTTGGCAAAAGGAGAGGCTGTCAGTGTGGTACAGATGTTAGTAATCTTGTTTGTTGTGATAGGTTGTATTATGCTGTTTTTTGGCAGTCAGCAGATGGAGAGGTATAAAAATTTAAAATATATAGAAGAGGTAACCTTAGATCAGCTACAGGAAAACATGTATGTGAAAGGCAATGTGGATTCTACCTTGTGTTGTTATGGAACCTATGAGTTGTATGATTGCTATGTTGTTCCTATTGGAGTTTCGGGAGAAGAAGATCAGCAATACATAACTGTTTTTGCAGATATTTATAATAGCGTAAAATTAGAAGAACTTCCCACATATGACTATGTGCGGGAGGAAGTGGGCACAGCAAAAAAGGATTCTGCAGAAGAAAGAATGGAAATTTTCGGGGTAATCAAAAAGCTTCCTGAAGGTTCTATAAATTATGATTATCTAAAACAGCAGCTTGGCATAGAAAGTAAAAAGGAAATTGACAGTATTGTGTCAGGAAGGTACTACATTCAGATTGCAAAGGAGGAAAATGTGGGTTACTGGTCTGAATGTGGAATTGTATTGTTGTTTTGTGCAATTCTTTTATATGTATTTTTTGTGATTCCAAATTATAGAAAGAGAGCGTTAATATCTAAGGAAGAGGATTATGCCAACCTAAACATTCGAAAAGAAACAAAGCAAAAAGTAACTACTTCTATTCAGCATTTTGTTGACCATTTGTATGATAATATTACTATCATCATAGTGGAGCATTTAGGAAATATAGTACAGATATCTGCAGATACAGAAATTTCTGCAATATTGAATTGCTTTCTTCGTGCCACATATGATAAAGTATATGAGGACTATGTGAGCAAAGATAATCTTTATATCATACAGTTTGTAATGAAGAACGGGGAGATTATCGAAAGTGCCATGAATTCGGAAAATGTTATTTTTTGGTATGGAAGCCTGAATAAAATGGATCCTGTTTCTTATAGTAAGTTAAAGAAAATATTTAATAATAATCATCTATAGGCAGTCTTTATACTGCCTGTAGCCATATAGGAGGAAGGAAAGAAAATATGTTAGCAATAGTTTATTTGGCTGTGTGTCTGTTGATCGGATATGTAGTGTGTAGTTGTGCAGTGCCGGAAATTTTTCATGTTACCGGTAAAAGTTTTAACCAAAAAACAATTTATGTTTCTCCAGCACTGGTATGGATACCGGCAGTTTGTATGACAGGTATATTGCTGGTAACCTGGAGTGTATATATTCTTGCACATTTTTTTAGTTCATCTAGAACACCTTTAGTATATGCTAATGCCATCGGTTTGGCGTTTTATACAATACTTGGCGCAGGAGTGTTGTTCTATAAGAAGAAAAAGAAAGAGGTTAAGAAACCGGTTTTTGTATGCGAATCTAAAAAGTGTTTATGGGCCGAGAGCATCTTCCTAATTTTATGCCTCATATTAACTACTGCATTGATGTTTTATACATTCTACATTAAAGATGGCGATATGTATATAGGATATACAGTGTTTAGCGATTTTTCGCCACATCTTAGCATGATAAGATCATTCTCGTATGGAAACAATTTTCCTACCTGGTATCCTTATTATGCAGGTATTGATGTGAAATATCACTTTATGTTCCAGTTTCTTGTGGGAAATTTGGAGTTTCTTGGCATGAGGATAGATTATGCATTTAATATACCAAGTATTTTCAGTATGATGTTTGTATACATGCTTTTGTATGTTCTGGCAGTAAAAATCACAGGAAAAAGATTTGCAGGATATCTTGCAGCCTTATTGTTTACATTCCGCAGTTCGGAAAGTTTGTTTACATTTTTAAGTGAAACGGCAGAAGGAGAAAGCTGGTGGCAAAAATTAAAAGATAACACCGAATTTATAGGCTATACCACAAATGAAAACTGGGGACTTTGGAATTTAAATGTATATGCCAATCAAAGACATTTGGCCTTGTGTTTGGCAATTATGCTGCTGGTGCTGATTTTACTGCTTCCTAAATTATATGAAACATTTGAAATGTGGGGAAAAATGGCACAGAAAAAAGAAAATGGTATAAAGCAGTATTTTGTACAAACGTTTTTTACAGCAGAGGGCTGGAAAATACATAATTATAAAATGGCAGTTTTTATTGGAATTTTAAGCGGAGCAAGTGCTTTTTGGAATGGGGCGGCATTGATTGCTCTTTTGGTAATGCTGTTTTTTATAGCTGCTTTGAGCAGAAATCGGTTGGATTTTGTAATTGTGGCAGGAATTGCTGGTATTTTATCCTTGATACAATCAAAAGTGTTCATGACGGAATCTGCTATATCACCACAGTTTTATTTCGGATTTATAGCTGAAAGTAAAACAATTTGGGGTGCAGCATCATATATCCTGAGATTGATTGGAATTTTGGCAGTGGTAGTGGTTGCCGCATTTATGTATTATAAAGGCATAAAGAGATATTTGACCTTTGTGTTTTTTACACCGTTTATTTTTGCGTTTACCGTTTCACTGACAATTGACCCTACGGTGAATCATAAGTATATTATGATGTCCTGTATGCTGTTGGATATTATAGTGGCGGCTTTTATTACAGATATTGTAAAGAAAAAGGATGTGGTGAGATATATTGGTAGCGCTGTGCTTGTTGTGTTGCTGATATCTACAGGTGTTTATGATGCGTACAGTATTTATGTACGAAATGGAGAAGGGCGTTCTGTAGTACTGGATATGGATGACCCAGTAACACAATGGGTGGCTGAAAATGCAGACTCTAGGGATATCTTTTTGACACCGGCATATACCGTAAACAGAGTGACGCTAGGAGGAGCCATGCTCTTTGACGGTTGGTCATACTTTGCGTGGTCAGCAGGTTATGATACCTGGACAAGAGATGAACTGGTGGCCGCAATGTATTCTGCCACATCATCAGAAGAATTACTTAAGCTTGTAGAAGAAAATCAGATCAGGTTTATCGTCGTTGATGCAGAATGCAGAAACAGTGAAAGTTACACAGTTCGTGAAGATGTGATATCTGCTACATTTGGTATTGGGTATACAGAGGGAGAGGGAGAAGATAAACTTACCATCTATGATACAGAAGATATTTTAAATTAGGTACGTTTAATAAAAGAAGAATTATGCTTAGTTTAATCTAGTTGCTTTGCTGGCAAATTTGGAATTTGCTTTTTGTCTTTACCTTTCTTAGTAAAAATGGTAAAATAAAACTATACAACCGGATATGGAGGGGTTCATATGAGGAAAATAGGAAAGGTAATTTATAAAGTAGCGGGGGCTGTTTTTGCGATAAATGCAGTTGCTTTCGCCAGTTGCCTGACAACTGGTGCGATGGCCAGTGAACAGGTGGAAGCGGTAACTGACACAGAAGAGAACAGCAATACATATACCATACAGTATGAATTAGACGGCGGTGTAAACAGTGCGGAAAATCCATCTTTCTACACAGCAGGACAAGGTGTTGCTTCCCTGCAGCCGCCAACAAAATTTGAACATAATTTTGAAGGCTGGTATTTTGATGAGGCATTCCAGAAGAAAGCGGAGAATATTTCAGCGGAAATGAGCGGCAATATTGTTTTGTATGCAAGATGGAGCCTTTATAATTATGACTACACTATTTATTACAATACCAATTACGGATTTAATGGGGCTAATAATCCCTCCGGCTATTACGAGGGGGTGGGAGTGCATCAGTTAGACGATGCATACCGCAGAGGGTATACCTTTGGAGGATGGTATCTGAGAGATAATGAGGAGCCTTTCACAAAGCAAGTTACCTCTATTGACGAAAATAGTGTTGGAGATATTTATATTGATGCAAAATTTACACCAAATACATATCACATTTTTTACGAAACAGGTGATGGTATGTTGCCGGAGGATGCAGAAAGTCAATATACTTATGGAACAGGAATTGCCAATCTGCCTGTACCGACGCTGGCAACGAAACGTTTTGTAGGCTGGTATGCTGATGAAGAGCTTACAAAACAGATAACTTCTATTGGAAAAGATACCATAGATGATATTACATTGTATGCAAAATGGAAGGATGCAGAAGCAGAGAGTATTCGATTAAACACTAATACAGTTTCTGTACATCAGGATGCTACCGTACAACTCTCTGTCACGGAAATTTTTCCTGAGGACACAGTGGACAAGTCCGTTACTTACCGCAGTGCAAATACAAAGATTGCTGCCGTTGACGGGCAAGGAAAAATAACCGGAATTTCACCGGGAAGCACCACAGTGTATGCGAAGGTTGGTTCCATTGAAAGTTCCTGCAAAATAACAGTACTTCCTTACACAGTCTCCTTCGCAATGTCAAATTACAATGTGAAGACAACCAAGACTGCGGCCACTAGAATTCTGACAGAACAGGGAGATTCTGTGAAAAGTTATACCTCATCTAATCCAAAGGTTGCCACAGTAAACAGTAAGGGTGTGGTAAAAGGAATAAAAGCCGGCACCGTAAAAATTACGGTAGAAACTGTGAAAGGTGCCAAAGCGGTATGTACCGTGAAGGTTACAAAAAATTTGGTCAAAACCAAAAAGCTTACATTAAGTAAATCTAAAGTGAGGTTAAAAAAGAAAGCTACTTTCAAAATAAAAGCAAAGATTACACCTTCTGATTCTACACAGGGAATCACCTATAAATCTTCTAATACAAAGGTGGCATCCGTAACGTCAAAAGGTGTTATAAAAGCTAAAAGAAAGGGGAATTGTATTATCACTGTAAAGAGTGGAACAAAATCGAAAAAGATTAGAGTTACGGTGAAATAGATTAGAAAATGGAAAATATAAGAGAGTATTTAGAAAAAAATAAGATAGTGGCTGATGGTGCGTTTGGCACGTACTATCAGCAGCTTGCAGAGGAACATACAAGCATACCGGAGGAAGCAAACCTTACCAATAAGGAGTTGGTAAAGCAGATTCATAAAGAATATATCCGGTCAGGCGCAAGATTTTTGAGGACAAACAGCTTTGCGGCCAATACAGTTTCATTAAAAAAGAACATATCTTATGTAAAAGCAGTTGTGGCGGCTTCCTATAAAAATGCATTGGAAGCCGTCACCGAAAGCGGCAAACCAGTCTATATTGCAGCAGATATAGGACCGATTCCTCAAATGCCATTTGAAGACGAAGCAGAAATAGAGAAAGAGTATCAGGAAGTGATAGACACCTTTTTATCATGTGGAGCCGAAATTTTTTGCTTTGAAACATTTGCGGATACCAGAACTATAAAATTTCTGGCTGAATATATAAAGAAAAAATGTGACAATGCATTTATTGTTGTACAATTCAGTTTAAATAAATATGGGTATACCAAGATGGGAATAAGAGCCGAGCGCATTTTGAATGAAATCAGTCAGGAAGAATCAGTCGATGCGGTTGGCTTTAACTGTGGTATTGGTTCTGCTCATTTATATGAAATATTAAAAAAGACTAAAATGACAACGAATAAATTTATTACAGCAATGCCTAATTCCGGTTATCCGGAACTGCTGCAGGATAGAGCAGTATATTCGGGAAACAGTGAATATTTTGCGGAAAACCTGGTGAAAATTTCAGAACTTGGTTTCAATATTTTAGGCGGTTGTTGTGGAACTACGCCATCCTATATTGAGAAGGTGTGCCAGAAAATTGATTATAAAAATAACAGAGAGATTGTGGCAGATGATGTTAGAAAAATAGAAGAAGGGAAAGATATCAGTGTTTCCGGAAATAAGTTTTATCAACTGATGGAATCCGGCAAAAAAGTGATTACCGTAGAACTGGACCCGCCATACGATGCCAATGCTCAAAAAATCATGGATTGTGCTCATTTATTAAAGGCAGCGGGTGTTGATATGATTACGTTTGCAGATTCGCCCATGGGAAAAGCAAGAGCAGACTCTATTATGATGGGAATTAAGGTATCAGGCGAAGTGGGAATTCCAGTGATGCCTCATGTGGCCTGCCGTGATAAAAATGTGATTGCGATGCGGGCAGGGATACTGGGGGCTTATCTAAACGGAATCCGCAATTTTTTGTTTGTAACCGGTGATCCGGTTCCGGCAGAGAACAGAAGTGACGTTTCCGGTGTGTTTGATTTTAATTCCATTAAGATGATGCAGTATGTGAATGAAATGAATACAGAGCATTTTAGTGAGGAGCCTCTTGTGTTCGGCGGTGCTTTAAATTATAACCGTCCTAATCTTGATATGGAAATCAAACGTATGGAAAAGAAAATTGAGGCGGGAGCTAAATATTTCCTGACACAGCCGATTTTTTGTAAGGAAGACATAGAACGTATTCAGATAGTAAAAGAGAGAACCAATACAAAAATACTGTGTGGAATTATGCCTCTAATCAGCTACCGAAATGCTTCTTTTATTAAAAATGAAATTCTTGGAATTCATGTACCTGATGAAATACTGGCACGCTTTAACCCGGAGATGACCAGAGAGGAAGGGGAGGCAGCAGGAGTTGAAATTGCAAGAGAGGTAATGCAGGAGCTAGATTCGACGGCAGATGGTTACTACTTCATGTTGCCCTTCAACCGCGTTCATTTGGTGGAACAGATTTTAAAAAGATAAAAATCGAGGAAATGGTCATGACAAAGAAAGAGTTTAATCAATTAATTCAAAAGAAAATAGTCTTATTGGACGGCGCTACAGGATCTAATCTGCTAAAGCGCGGTATGCCGGCAGGGGTATGCCCGGAACAATGGATATTAGAGCATCCGGAGGTGATGAAGGGACTGCAGCAGGAATTTGTACAGGCCGGAAGCGATATTGTGTATGCGCCTACCTTTACCGCCAACAGAATTAAACTGGCAGAATACGGACTGGAGGATCATATTGCACAGATGAATAAAGAGTTAGTCCGAATTTCCAAGGAGGCAGTCAACGGAAAGGCCTATGTTGCTGGTGACATTACCATGACAGGAGAACAGTTAGCTCCTATGGGAACGTTGGATTTTGAAGAACTGGTGGATATATACAAAGAGCAGATTGGCTATCTGGTGGAGGCAGGAGCGGATCTGCTGGTAGTAGAGACCATGCTAAGCCTTCAGGAATGCAGGGCAGCACTGCTGGCTGCAAAAGAAACCTGCGATTTGCCTGTTATGATTACACTGACTTTTAACGATGATGGAAAGACTTTGTTCGGCACGGAACCCTCTGCAGCAGCTGTAGTGTTAAGCAGCCTTGGTGCAGCAGCTGTGGGTGTGAACTGCTCTGCCGGACCAGATAAAATGATTCCTATTATCGAAGAAATGGCACAGTACACAGATATCCCGCTAATCGCAAAGCCCAATGCAGGTCTGCCGGAACTGCAGCCGGACGGAACTACAGAGTACAATATGGGGGCTGATGAGTTCGTAATGTATACAAAGGAGCTGATTGAAGCCGGAGCCGATATTGTGGGTGGATGCTGCGGTTCTACTCCTGAGTTTATAGAAAAGCTCCATCAGTACACAAAAACATATGTAAAAACGGAAAAAGAAAAAAAGAATCTTCGTGTACTTTCCTCGGAACGCCGTGCTTTGAACATTGATTTAGACGGAAAGTTTTTGATTGTAGGGGAGCGTATCAATCCTACCGGCAAGAAGGCTTTGCAGGCAGAGCTGAGAGAAGGAAATTATACCAAAGTACTGGACTTTGCCAGAGAGCAGGAGGAATGTGGTGCTTCGATTCTGGATATCAATGTGGGAATGAGCGGCATTGATGAAAAGCAGACCATGCTGAATGTAATTGAAGAAGTGACAATGGCTACCAATCTGCCTCTTGCCATTGATTCCAGTCATGTGGAAGTAATTGAAGCGGCACTGCGCAGATACCCGGGACGTGCGTTAATCAATTCCATATCTTTAGAAAGAGAAAAGTTTGAAAAACTGATTCCTATCGCAGCAAAATATGGTGCCATGTTTATTCTGCTGCCATTGTCTGACGAAGGTCTGCCGGAAAATCTTCAGGCAAAAATAGATATTATTCATACCATATACGATGCAGCAGTGAAAGTCGGAATGAGTAATACAGATATTGTGGTGGATGGACTTGTGGCAACTGTGGGAGCCAATAAAAATGCAGCCAAAGAAACCTTAGAAACCATTCGTTACTGCAAAGAAGAATTGAAACTGGCAACCATCTGCGGATTATCCAATATTAGTTTCGGGCTTCCTGACAGAAGTTTTGTGAATACCACCTTTTTAACCATGGCGATTTTCAATGGTCTGACCATGGCGATTTCTAATCCGTCACAGGAAATGCTGGTAAAATGTGCTTATGCAGCAGATTTGTTGATGAACAAAGAAAATGCGGATATGGAATACATTAACACCATCAATCGTCTGAAAAAAGAAGAAACAGAGACTCTGGTTTCTAAAACTGAAAAAACTTTAAAAGAATTGATTTATGAGGATGTTTTAAAAGGAAATAAAGGGGCGGTAGTGGCAAAGACAAAAGAGGCTCTAGAACAGGGGGAAGAGGCATCTGTTCTTTTAAATGACATTTTGATTCCAGCCATCAATGAAGTGGGTGACCTGTTTGATAAGCAGAAATACTTCCTGCCCCAACTGATTGCCAGTGCGGAAACAATGAAAAGCGCCATTGAATATTTAGAACCGTATTTGCAGTCTGGAAATGATAATGATGATCTTCCCACCATAGTAATTGCTACGGTAGAGGGAGATATTCATGATATCGGAAAGAATTTGGTGGCTTTGATGCTAAAAAATTATGGTTATCGTGTGATTGATCTGGGAAAGGACGTTCCAAAAGAAACAATAATTGAAACTGCCATTCAGGAAAAAGCGGATGTGATTGCTTTGTCAGCGCTGATGACTACCACAATGCAGGAAATGCGCCATGTGATTGAATATGCAAAAGAAAAAGATGTCAGTGCTAAGGTGATTATTGGCGGTGCAGTAATTACGGAAGAATATGCAGAAGAAATTGGTGCAGACGGATACTCGAAGGATGCGGCAGACGCTGTGAAATTGGTAAAACGTTTGTTGGGTATTTAGCGTATGGGAGGAGTATATGAATAAAGAAGAAAGTAGGAAATTTTATTCCTACAGTATGGGGGTTGTTATATCTACCATTATTATTTATTTTATCATCAATATATTGTATCAAAGTGATATTATCGAACAAACAACAGCAAATATGTTAGGAATGGTAATTTACCTTATGCCCTTGCTTCTTGCACTTTTTATTGCTGGAATTACAGGAGATACGCTGGAACTTCTGCGAATGAAACGGCGGTTGAAGCCAAACGTGAAAATGGTTTTGCTGGCTGTTTTCATGGGGGGACTGGCATTTGCCGGCAGTTTTTTAGCTATACAGAAATATACCAGTATTTCCTTAGGAAGTTTTGTATTAAATTTAGGCATTACTTTGAAAAACGGTTGGTATACGCTGATCGTAGGTGCTGTTTCACTGGAAGCAGGATTTCGTGGTTTTCTGCAGAATCATTTTGAACGTCATTATTCAGTATTTGGCAGTTCTATGATGACTGGAATCACTTATGCTATCTGGCTTACGATTTTTTCGTTTATTTCAGAGAACCCGTCCCTATTATGCCTGATATTTGTGGCACTGCACTTTATTCTGATTTCTATATTTTTAGGATTTTTAACTAAACTATGCAGTAAAAATTTATACCCTGCTATAGCCTTTCACCTTGTATGGAACGTGGCTGCCGCCGCTATGAATTTTCAGAATAGAATTGAGTTTTTAATATATTCCGATTTGTTTCTGTTGATTTTGTGTGTTTTGGTAATGACCATGTACCAAATGACAAAGAAACATAATTATAAAAGAAAAGAGACCATAAAGACCTCATATCGGAATTGACAAAAAGAGTACATCTTGTTACAATGAATAACGGTGGTAAACCAGAAGGGTAGGATAATAATGAAAAGACGAGTTTTTTCACTGTTAGTTGAAAATACCTCTGGTGTGTTAAGCCGAATCGCAGGGCTTTTTACAAGACGAGGATATAATATTGACAGTATTACGGCAGGTGTAACAGCAGATGAACGTTATTCCAGAATTACGGTTGTAGTAGTGGAAGATGAAATTCTTTTAGAACAAATTGAAAAGCAGCTGGCAAAACTGGAAGAAGTTATTGATATTAAAGTGTTAAAAAATGGAGCTTCTGTTTGCCGGGAATTAGTTATGGTAAAAGTAGCCGTAACGCAGGAAACAAGACAGGAAATTATTTCTGTAGCGAATATTTTCAGAGCAAATATTGTAGATGTTTGTACAGATTCTTTGGTAATTGAACTTACCGGTAATTCAGATAAGATAGAAGCTTTTATTAAATTGCTGGAAGGATATGAGATTTTAGAGTTGGCACGCACAGGCATTACCGGTCTTTCTAGAGGAACTTCTGACGTGAGAATACTAGATTAAATTTGTTAACTAAAACCTATTTAGGCTGTTAAGTTATAAATACTTGTTTATTAATTAGGAGGAATGAAAAAATGGCAAAGATTTTTTATCAGGAAGATTGTAATCTTTCTTTATTAGATGGAAAGACAATCGCAGTCATCGGCTACGGCAGCCAGGGACATGCTCATGCATTGAATGCAAAAGAATCAGGATGCAACGTAATCATCGGTCTTTACGAAGGTTCTAAGTCCTGGGACAAGGCTGTAGCGCAGGGATTTGAAGTATATACAGCAGCAGAAGCTGCCAAGAAAGCGGATATCATTATGATTCTGATCAACGATGAAAAACAGGCTGATCTTTATAAGAAAGATATCGAACCAAACTTAGAAGCAGGAAACATGTTGATGTTTGCTCATGGTTTCAATATTCATTACGGTTGTATCGTGCCGCCTAAGGATGTGGATGTAACCATGGTAG
>CASEML010000056.1 GCA_949289145.1 uncultured Eubacteriales bacterium
ACTATACAAAGAGACTGTGGTTGTATCCTTTCTAAAACCATCGAGTGGTAGGAAGTGAAAACCAATCCACAGTATCTCCAATAGTATAGCATACAGTCCTTGGAGAGGGACTATAAACACTACTACTTTATAATACGAGGATTTGAAGAATGAATAAAATAGGAATTATCGGTGCTATGGATGAAGAAGTTGCCGGTTTAAAAAAAGAGATGAATGTTACCTCTGCCACTACCATTGCTTCTATGGAATTTTTAGAAGGTACACTCCTTGGCAAAGAGGTGGTTGTGGTAAGGAGTGGAATCGGTAAAGTAAATGCAGCTGTCTGTACTGAAATATTGGCAGGTATTTTTAAGACAGATGCGATTATTAATACAGGAATTGCCGGTTCCCTGAATGCAAAAATTGATATTGGAGATATTGTTATATCTTCTGATGTGCTTCATCATGATATGGATGCTACAGGTTTTGGTTATGAGTTAGGGCAGATTCCAAGAATGGATGTACTTTCTTTTCCGGCTGATGATAATTTGATTCACACTGCAAAAGATGTTTGTGAAAAGGTAAATCCGGAAATTCACACCCATATCGGCCGTATTGTCAGCGGTGATCAGTTTATTTCTGATAAACAGGTAAAAAATAGGATCCTAACTAATTTTCAAGGTTATTGTACAGAAATGGAGGGAGCCGCCATTGCCCAGACAGCTTACTTAAACAACATCCCGTTTGTAATTTTAAGAGCTATCTCTGATAAGGCAGATGACAGTGCAACAATGGATTATCCAGCTTTTGAAAAGAAAGCAATTGAACATTCTGTCAATTTAGTAAAAGGAATGTTAGAAAAGCTTTAAGTTTGGCAACAAAAAAGCTAATATCTTTAACAGACATTAGCTTTTTTGCTCTATTTATTCAATGCAATTACAACATGACGATATGGTTCTTCCCCTTCACTATAAGTAGAAACATACTTATCATTTTGTAATGCAGAATGAATAATACGTCTTTCATATGCATTCATTGGCTCTAAAGTAACCGGCTTTTTTGTGCGCTTTACTTTGTAAGCTAAGTTTCTCGCAAGATTTTCAATCGTCTCTCTTCTGCGTTTACGGTAGTTTTCTGTATCCATTTTTACATGTATATATTCTTCGGCATCTTTGTTTGCCACAATGCTTACTAAGTATTGAATGGCATCTAAGGTTTGTCCTCTTTTTCCAATTAGGATTCCCATTTCTGTTCCCTTTAGCTCAATATCCATGTTTTTTGAATCTTCATCGTAAGCTATATCAATCACAACTTCCATGTTCATTGCCCGAAACATTTCATCTAAGAAAGAACGTACTTTATCCTCTAAAGTTTCTTTCTTTCTTGCTTTTATAATTGCTTTTTTACTGTTAATCCCTAAAAATCCTGTGCTTCCTTTTTCAATTACTTCATATTCCAGTTGTTCACTGGTCACCCCAAGCTGAATAAGAGCTTCTGTAATTGCATCATCTACTGTTTTTGCTGAAAACTGGATAAACTCCATTTTACTACCCCCTATTTCTTATTCTTCTCGTCAAACTTCCTTACCATATTTGCTTTTGCTGCTATACTGTCTGGATTTGCAGATGCTTTCTTGTAATACTCATTGGCCTTGCGCAACTGTTCTTCCTTTTCTTTTTGGGATAATCCCGAAGATTCCACAGATTTGGTATTCATTTTTGCGGCTTCTGCCATTGCCTTTTCTGCAAAACTTTGTTTTTTCTTCTTTTTTCCTGCTTTTTCTATATTCTTCTTAATTTCTTCATCGAAATCAATTTTTTCAATATGCTTATTCGTAATCACCTGAATTACAGATCTTACTACCGGACCGGCAATCCAGTACAGACCAACACCCACCGGCAATGTATAACAAAACACTGCTGACATAATGGGCATTGTATAATTCATCATCTTCATGGAAGACATCATTGGATTATTTTCCTGACCTTCCATCTGTGGCTGCGGCATTAACTTAATATTAATTAATTGGGTAACCGCCGCAAGCACCGGAATCGCAATGGCTCCCAATACTAAAGCATAAGAGCCTGTCTTAATTGCCTGTGAAATAATATGGGACGGGGAATTTAAAATACTGATTCCCAAGAAATTATTATACTGTCCTAATTGATCAATGGTTGATGTAATATCGTTTGCCAGACTTGGAAACTTATCAGCCAAAGCATTCCAATCGCTGTCATTAAATTTATATAACACATCAATAAATGTATTAGATAATGTATAATCAGACTTAGCAAATCCCTTATCAGCACCAATTTCCTGAATATAAGCTGTACCACCATCTGACGCCATTAATTTTACTACCAAACCTTCATAAACAGCCTTAATTTTTGTAACATATGCAGGAATATTGTAAATTACACGGTACAAACCATACATGATCGGCAATGTAATAAGCAACTGCAGGCAGCTTCCTGTTGGAGATGTTCCGTATTTTTCGTAAACTGCCTTTGTTTCCTGATTCATGCGCATCATGGATTCATTATCTTTTTTATTTGCATATTTTTTCTGAATTGCCTGCAATTCAGGATTCATTTTAGCGGAAAGTCTTGAGAATTTCTGCTGTTTGATTGTTAATGGCATCATTAACAAGTAAATAATGATTGTAAAAAGAATAATGGCAATACCCACATTAGGTATTCCAATTTTATACAAAACTTCAAAAATACCATTCATTAAAAAACCTAACAGCTTCGCCACAGGTCCAATAATAAAAGTTGAATTTTGTGTCAATAAAATGCTTGTCAACTTTTTTCCTCCTTCTATGGAACCGGATCATATCCACCCTTTGAAAATGGATTACATCTCAATATTCTCCATACAGCAAGCATCCCTCCCTTAACTGCACCATACTTTTCTACTGCCTCTAACCCATACTGGGAACAGGTAGGAAAATAAGGACACTTTGTGCTCTTCATGGGAGAAATATACTTTCTATAAAATTTAATCATGCAGATTAATATTCTTTTCATTTTTCACATCTTTTCTTACATTCTGTAATTTTGCTACGTGCAGCAACGCACTTTCCATATCAAAGTAACTGATTTCCTTTGTACTCACTCTTGCTACTACAATAAAATCATAGCCCTGTTCAAATTTTTCTTCATTTAACCGATAACTTTCTCTGATCAAACGGGTAACTCTGTGCCTTACCACACTATTTCCCACTTTTTTACTGACAGAAATGCCAAGGCGATTTCTATCTGTATCATTCTTCTGTTTATACATAACCAAATATCGATTAGCAAAGGATGTTCCATTTTTATATACCATTTGAAAATCCTTACGTTTTTTCAATGACTCTGTAAATAACATTTTAGCAGTCCTTTCTACCAGGCACAAACTTTATTCTGTAAATACTATCCATTTATAGATTATAGAAGAAAAGACCACATAAAATGCGGCCTACGCTGATAATTGCTTTCTTCCTTTTGCTCTTCTCGCAGTTATAACTTTTCTTCCGCCTGGTGTACTCATTCTGCTTCTGAAACCATGAACTTTGCTTCTAGATCTTTTCTTAGGCTGAAATGTCATTTTCATACTCGGTCTCACCTCCTTATTTTGATTAAAAAACATCACTCCAATTATATTCATAAACCGCCTCTAAGTCAAGTAAATCCTTTATTTTTATAAAAAATTTAATTATTTTTTATTCACATCCTGTGAAACATATCATGTTAATTTGTGTAAAACCCACTAAATTTAAAAAAATTTTTAATTGATGTGAACATCCTAATCCACCTTATCCACAAGTTGTTAACAAAATGTGGATAACTCTTAGTAAATTGTGTTTAAATCGTTGAATAACTCAAAAAATTTGCTTATTTTCTGCGGTTTTCCACTATGTTGATTCTTTTTCCCCTCTTATTCACATTAATCCTGATTTTAACTTGAACATAACCCCTATTTTGTGTATAAAACACATAAAATCACTCCTATTTCACAAGTTTTTCCACACCCATGTTAAAGTTTTTTATTGCGAAATTAAATCTAATAGTATAATATAGAGTAGATGAATTGTTTTTATCTGTCAGCAATGGGAAAAAACGCTTTGCGAACCTTCTATTGCCATGAATAACGAGAAATTTGAAGAAACGGAAGTAGGAAACATAAATGGAACTCATATTACAAAAATGGAATGAAATTATTGAATCTATCAAAATTGAACACGAGGTATCTAATATTGCTTTTACTACATGGCTGGTTCCATTGAAACCATATAAATTAGAAGGGAATACTTTACTTATTCTTACACCAAAAGAACTTGCCATCAGCTATATTGAACGAAAGTATTCTTTAGCAATTATGGTGGCTGTAGCCGAATTTACCGGTACAGAGTATCAGATTTCTTTCATTAGTAATGAAGATATTGATAAAAAAGATTTATCCCAAAAGGAAGAACCTAAAAAATTAAGCTCTATTTCAGCAGCAACTGCTGCCGAAAAGGCAAATTTGAATCCAAGATATACATTTGACACTTTTATTGTAGGAAGCAACAACCGTTTTGCTCATTCTGCAGCCCTTGCCGTTGCGGAAGAACCAGGGGAACTATACAATCCCCTATTTCTATATGGCGGTGCGGGATTGGGCAAGACCCATTTGATGCATTCCATTGCCCATTACATATTAGAAAAGAATCCGGAAGCCCGGGTATTGTATACTACCAGTGAAGCTTTTACCAATGAACTGATCGAATCCATTCGAAACGGCAACAGTTCCTCTATGAGTAAATTTAGGGACAAGTACCGTAATATTGACGTGCTGTTAATTGATGATATTCAATTTATTATAGGTAAAGAAAGTACTCAGGAAGAATTTTTCCATACCTTTAACCATTTACACAGTTTAAGAAAACATATCATTATATCTTCGGATAAACCGCCAAAAGATATTGAAACACTAGAGGAACGACTGCGCTCCCGCTTTGAGATGGGCTTAACTGCTGATATCTCCCTGCCTGATTACGAAACCAGAATGGCCATTCTCCGCAAAAAAGTGGAGTTAGATAATTTTAATATTGATGATAAGGTCATTGAATATATTGCAACTAATATTAAATCCAACATCAGAGAATTGGAAGGTGCACTGAACAAACTAATTGCATTATATAAATTAGAAAAGAAACCGATCACCGTTGAACTGGCAGAGTCTGAATTAAAGGATATTATTTCACCTGATACGCCAAAAGAAGTTACACCTCAGCTGATTCTAGATGTGGTAGCTGAGCATTTCCACATTTCACCGGATGACATTATTTCAAGCAAACGGCAGTCTGAAATTGTATTACCCCGTCAGATTGTCATGTATCTCTGTAGGGATACCGGTAAATTTTCCTTAAAAAATATCGGTAAGTTTCTTGGGGGAAGAGATCACACTACAATTATTCACGGTGCCGATAAGATTGAGGCAGAAATGGGGAAATCCGAATCCCTAAGCAGCACTATTGAAACTATTAAGAAAAAAATAAATCCACATTAGGATGTTCATAAAATGTTAAAACTATGTTGAATTTATGTGATTGAAAAAATCCCATAAAAGTTATTCAAAATTTATACCTTGGTTTTATTTTCGTTTTACACCTGATTTTTCTTAGGACAAACTCCTTAAAAATCAAGGCCTTTAAGAGTTATTAACATTTTCACACCCCCTAATAATATGATTACGGATTTTTAAAATATATATAATTATGGCACACCTTGAAAGGAGTTATTCACAATGAAACTTATCTGTAGTAAAGCAAATCTTTTACATGGAGTAAACATAGTTCTAAAAGCAGTACCTTCAAAAACTACTATGTCTATTTTAGAGTGTATTTTGATTGATGCATCTACCAATGAAATAAAATTTACAGCCAATGATATGGAACTTGGTATTGAAACTAAAGTAGAAGGTGATATTATCGAGAAAGGTATTATCGCTTTGGATGCTAAAATCTTTTCTGAAATTGTAAGAAAACTTCCTGATAATGATGTAGTGATTGAAACAGATGAAAATTATAAAACCTTAATTACCTGTGAAAAAGCAAAATTTACAATTATTGGAAGATCAGGAGAAGATTTTTCTTATTTACCAATGATTGAAAAAAACTCTTCTATCACAATTTCTCAGTTTACATTGAAGGAAGTTATCCGTCAGACTATTTTTAGCATTGCTGACAATGACAACAATAAGATGATGACAGGTGAATTGTTCGAAATTAATGAAAATGAACTAAAGGTAGTATCTCTTGACGGACATAGAATCTCTATTCGTAAGATTGGATTAAAAGAAGAATATCCCCATACGAAAGTAATTGTTCCAGGAAAGACTTTGAATGAAATTAGTAAGATTTTGTCTGGAGAAGCGGAGGCAATGGTATCAATTTTCTTCACAGACAAGCATATTTTGTTTGAATTTGATAATACCACAGTGGTTTCCCGATTGATTGAAGGAGAGTATTTTAGGATTGATCAGATGCTTTCGAACGATTATGCTACAAAGGTAAAGATCAACAAAAGAGAGCTGTTAAATTGTATTGACAGAGCAACCCTTTTGGTAAAAGAAGGGGACAAGAAGCCGATTATTATCAATGTTACTGACGGATGTATGGAATTAAAAATCAATTCTATGGTTGGTTCCATGAATGAAACAATTGATATAGTCAAAGACGGAAAAGATATTCTAATTGGATTTAACCCGAAATTCCTTATTGATGCACTGCGTGTTATTGATGATGAGGATATTAATATTTATCTGGTTAATCCAAAGGCACCATGTTTTATCAGAGATGAAGAAAGTAAGTACATTTATCTGATTCTTCCTGTAAATTTTAGTACAGTAAGTTAAGGGGTGGACTATGGAAAAAATTGAAATCAGAGATGAATATATCAAGCTGGGACAGGCATTAAAACTGGCAGGATTAGTTGATTCTGGTGTAATGGCAAAAAATGTGATTTTAGATGGTCTTGTGAAAGTAAATGGCAATGTGGAACTTCAAAGAGGAAAAAAATTATATGAAGGAGATGTATTTTCCTTCCAGGGAGAAGATGTTAAAGTAACAAAGTCATGATAATTAAATCAATTGAATTGCAGAATTTCAGAAATTACGATTGGCTGAAGATGGAATTAGATGAAAAAACAAACATTCTTTATGGTGACAATGCTCAGGGGAAGACCAATGTGTTAGAGGCGCTTTATCTGAGCGGAAGCACAAAATCTCATAAAGGAAGCAAAGACAGGGAATTAATTAAGTTTGACAAAGAGGAAGCACATATCCGATGTCAAGTGGAAAAGTCAGGCATGGATTACCGGATTGACATGCATCTTCGGAAAAATAAAAGTAAGGGAATTGCCATTAATGGGATACCTATCAAGAGAGCGGCAGAGCTGTTTGGAATTTTGAATATTATCTTTTTTTCTCCCGAGGATTTGGATATCATAAAAAGAGGACCTTCGGAACGAAGAAGATTTACAGATTTAGAGTTGTGCCAGTTAGATAAAATTTATCTGCATAATTTAACCAACTACAATAAAGTTTTAAACCAGCGCAATAAACTGCTGAAAACCATGTGTTATGAGCCACAGTTGGAAGATACTCTTCCTATATGGGACATGCAGCTGGTAGATTATTCCAAAGTAATTATCCGCAGAAGGAAAGCATTTATGGAAGAACTAAATGAAATTGCTTCCACAGTACATAAAAAATTATCCGGTGGGAAAGAAACCCTGGAAATAAAATATGAGCCAAACGTTACTGAAGAATGTTTGGAGAAAAAACTTACAGAAGCATTGGAACGGGATAAACGTCAGAAAATGACTTCGGTGGGTCCACATCGGGATGATATTTGTTTTCTTGCCAACGGCGTAGATATTCGGAAATATGGTTCTCAGGGGCAGCAGAGAACATCGGCACTTTCTTTAAAACTTGCGGAAATTGAATTGGTTAGAAGAAGAATACAGGATATGCCTATATTATTGCTGGATGATGTGTTATCTGAGCTTGACAGCAGCAGACAGAATTATCTGCTGAATACGATAGGCGATTTGCAGACGGTGATCACCTGTACCGGTCTGGATGAATTTATCAATAACAGGTTTGAAATAAATAAAATTTATAAAATTGTAAATGGTTCGATTAGTCAGAGTAATTAGGCAGAATGGAGCATGAAAATTAGAACGTCATCAGGACTCCGTCAGTTTGGCTGGCACCTCATGACAGGAAATGGGAGGAAAAATATGAGTACTGAATATGGAGCAGATCAAATTCAGATATTGGAAGGATTAGAAGCGGTAAGAAAAAGGCCTGGTATGTATATCGGCAGTACTTCCATTCGTGGATTACATCATTTAGTGTACGAAATCGTGGACAATGCGGTGGACGAAGCATTGGCCGGATTTTGTGATACTATTGATGTAACCATCAATAAAGGCGATACCATCACTGTAGTAGATAACGGACGTGGTATTCCGGTAGGTATCAATCACAAGTCAGGGAAACCAGCGGTTGAAGTTGTATTCACCATCCTTCATGCAGGGGGAAAATTTGGAGGAGGAGGGTACAAGGTATCCGGTGGTCTTCACGGAGTTGGTGCGTCTGTTGTAAATGCACTCTCTGAGTGGTTAGAGGTAACTATCTATAATGACGGTAAGATATATAAGCAGCGTTACGAGAGAGGGAAAGTAATGTACCCGCTGAAGGTAGTAGGTGAATGTGACCTAGAAAAGACCGGAACCACTGTTACATTTAAACCGGACGCTGACATATTTGAAGAGACCGTATATGATTTTAATATTTTAAAACAGCGTTTAAGAGAAATTGCATTTTTAACTAAAAATCTTAGAATTATACTTCGTGATAAACGGGAAGAAGAAGAAAAGGTAAGAGAATTTCACTACGAAGGCGGTATCAAAGAATTTGTAGAATATCTGAATAAAAGTAAAGAAGCTTTGTATCCGGAAGTTATTTATTGTGAAGGAACAAAAGATGATGTATATGTGGAAGTGGCATTACAACATAACGATTCTTATAACGAAAGCTGCTATAGCTTTGTAAATAATATCACTACACCAGAAGGCGGGACTCATTTGGCAGGCTTTCGTAATGCGCTGACGAAAACTTTTAACGATTATGCCAGAAGCAATAAGCTGTTAAAGGAAAGTGAACAGAATTTATCTGGTGAAGATATCAGAGAGGGGCTCACTGCCATTATAAGTATTAAAATTGGCGAACCTCAGTTTGAAGGGCAGACAAAGCAAAAACTGGGAAATTCTGAGGCAAGGGGGGCAGTGGACAGTATTGTAAGTGAGCAGTTAACTTATTTTTTAGAGCAGAATCCTCAGGTGGCGAAAATTATTTTGGAAAAATCTATTATGGCACAGCGTGCCAGAGAAGCAGCAAGAAAAGCCAGGGATCTGACCAGAAGAAAAACCGCTTTGGACGGTATGAGTCTTCCGGGAAAATTGGCAGACTGTACTGACAAAAATCCTGAAAACTGCGAAATCTATATTGTGGAAGGTGATTCTGCGGGTGGTTCTGCAAAGAGCGCCAGAAGCCGAGCAACACAGGCTATTTTGCCGCTTCGTGGAAAGATTTTAAATGTAGAAAAAGCCAGATTAGACAAAATCTACGGAAATGCGGAAATTAAAGCAATGATTACTGCTTTTGGTACAGGGATTCATGAAGATTTTGATATCAGTAAACTTCGATATAATAAGATCATTATTATGACAGATGCGGATGTGGATGGTGCGCATATCAGTACGCTGCTGCTTACCTTCCTTTATCGTTTTATGCCGGATTTGATAAAAGAGGGGCATGTATATATGGCACAGCCGCCGCTGTATAAGTTAGAGAAAAATAAAAAGGTCTGGTATGCATATTCAGATGATGAATTGGATGAAATTTTAAAAGAGGTAGGACGTGACAGTAATAATAAAATACAGCGATATAAAGGGCTTGGGGAAATGGATGCCGAGCAGCTTTGGGAAACTACCATGGATCCAGAAAAACGCATATTAAAAAGAGTGACTATGGATGACTGTGATCCGGAAATTGATGTGGTCTTTACCACATTGATGGGCGATAAGGTAGAACCTCGCCGTGAGTTTATTGAAGAAAATGCTGTATATGTTAAGAATTTAGATGTGTAGGAGGTAGAAAAGATTGGACGATACCATATTTGATAAAGTGCATGAGGTTGACTTAAAGAAAACAATGCAGGAATCCTACATAGATTATGCCATGAGCGTTATTGCCCAGAGAGCATTGCCTGATGTAAGAGATGGATTAAAGCCGGTACAGCGTAGAATCCTGTATTCTATGATTGAACTTAATAATGGTCCTGACAAGCCCCATAGAAAGTGTGCACGTATTGTGGGTGATACCATGGGTAAATATCATCCTCATGGTGACAGCTCTATTTACGGAGCATTGGTAAATATGGCACAGGAATGGTCTACCAGATATATTCTTGTAGACGGACATGGAAATTTTGGTTCTGTGGATGGTGATGGGGCTGCCGCCATGCGTTACACAGAGGCAAGACTTAGCAAAATTTCTATGGAAATGACTGCAGATATTAATAAAAACACTGTCGACTTTGTTCCAAACTTTGATGAGACAGAGAAGGAACCTACCGTATTGCCTTCCCGTTTTCCAAATCTTTTGGTAAACGGAACTACAGGTATTGCAGTAGGTATGGCAACCAATATTCCGCCTCACAATCTTCGTGAGGTAATTCAGGCTGTAGTGAAAATCATAGATAATCGTATTTTAGAAGACAGAGATACTGCTATTGAAGAAATACTGCCTATTGTAAAGGGACCGGATTTTCCAACAGGTGCACAGATATTGGGAACTAGGGGAATTGAACAGGCTTACCGTACCGGAAGGGGAAAGATTAAAGTCCGGGCGGTGACAGATATTGAAACCATGCCAAACGGCAAAAGTAAAATCGTAGTTACTGAGCTGCCTTTCATGGTAAACAAAGCAAGGTTGATTGAAAAAATTGCAGAATTAGTAAGGGATAAAAAGATAGACGGAATTACCGGGATTACCGATGAATCCGACCGAGAAGGCATGAGAATTACCATTGATCTTCGCAAAGATGTGAATGCTAATGTATTATTAAATCAATTATATAAGCATACTCAATTACAGGATACATTTGGTGTAATTATGCTTTCGTTAGTAGATAATCAGCCAAAGATTTTAAGTCTTTTAGATATGCTGACCTATTATCTGAAGCATCAGGAGGATGTAGTAACCAGAAGAACAAAATATGATTTGAACAAGGCAGAGGAAAGAGCTCACATTTTAGAAGGGTTACTGATTGCTTTGGATCATATTGATGAGGTTATTCATATGATCCGTAATTCCAAAAATGCTCAGGAAGCTAAGGAGAAGTTAATCGAGCGTTTTGGTTTAACTGATGTTCAGGCACAGGCAATTGTAGATATGCGTCTGCGTGCTCTTACCGGTTTGGAGGGAGAAAAACTGGAAACAGAGTATAAAGAGTTAATGGACAAAATTGCAGAATTAAAAGCAATTTTAGCAGACGAAAAGAAATTACTTGGTGTGATAAAAGAGGAAATTATGCTCATCGCTGATAAATACGGTGATGAAAGAAGAACATCCATCGGATTTGATGAATTTGATATGTCTATGGAAGATCTGATTCCAAGAGAAAATACAGTGATTGCTATGACGCATTTAGGCTATATTAAGCGAATGACAGTAGATAATTTCCGAAGCCAGCACAGGGGCGGCAAGGGAATTAAGGGAATGCAGACTCTGGATGAGGACTACATTGAAGAATTAATGATGGCGACCACACATCATTATATTATGTTTTTTACAAATACCGGGAAAGTGTACAGGCTTAAGACATATGAAATACCGGAGGCAGGAAGAACAGCAAGGGGAACAGCAATTGTAAATCTTTTACAACTTCAGCCAGGAGAAAAGATTACAGCCACCATTGCTATTCGTGAATATAAGAAAGACAGATTTTTATTTATGGCAACAAAGCATGGCATTGTAAAGAAAACACCGATTACGGAGTATGCCCATGTGAGAAAAACAGGTCTTGCGGCCATTAATCTGCGGGAAGATGATGAATTAATTGAAGTAAAATCAACCAATAACAAAAAGGATATTTTACTTGTTACAAAACATGGCATGTGTATTCGCTTTGCTGAAACTGACGTGAGGCCAACAGGCCGTGTATCTATGGGTGTGATTGGTATGAATTTAGCTCCGGAAGATGAAGTGGTTGCAATGCAGATGGATACTCAGGGAGATGCTTTATTGATCGTATCTGAAAAAGGTATGGGCAAACGTACTTCTATGGATGAATTTACAAGACAGAACCGCGGCGGTAAGGGGGTAAAATGTTATAAAATTACTGAAAAGACAGGAAATGTAATTGCTGCCAAGGCTGTAGATGAACATAGAGAAATTATGTTGATCACAACGGAAGGGATTGTAATTCGTATGGAAGTAGCCGATATCTCCATGTTAGGAAGAATTACTTCCGGTGTGAAGCTAATTGATATGGAGGAGGATATTACTGTAGCAAGTATGTCGAAGGTTAGAGAGGAAGACAAAGATCAGGGCGAAGATGCGGTGGTGCCGGAACAGAGTGAGGCTAAAGATGAATGGAAAATGTAATCGAGAAAATTAAAGGGCAATATGCCAGTTTGAAATTAGAAGAAGGAACAAATAAGACTGCAATTCCTTATTTGACGATTTATAAAAACCTAGGAAAGAAAAGCCAGTCCTATGTATGGTTGAAATCTTGTAGGAAAAGGACAGCCACTTATTACATTGGCGGTGGACTTTTCCATTGATGATATTATACAGGTTATGATGAGCATCGACGGGATTTGGTGGAACGTTTATTTCCTGAGAATTATGAGATAGAATTTAGAGATACAGATGAATTTATAGAATCCATTTACCGTTTATTGGATTTATTGAAAAAACAAAAGACATTTTATTTTTAGAGGGATATATAAAGCAAGAAATTATTTTCCGGGTAATTTTAAGTCCCTTTGGCAAGGAATTTTTACAGAGTATTGTTGGCATACAACAGGCAGGGGAAATTTACAATTCCAATAGTTGGATAAAAGAAAACTTTCGAAAAAAATTTAGCGTGGAGGAGTTGGCGAAGTAGCAAAATATGAGTGTTTCCAACTTTCATTCTAAGTTAAAAAAAGTAGTGGGAATGGGACCTATGCAATGTCAAAAAAAACTTAGACTTACAGAGGCACGCAGGTTGATGTTGGAGCAAGATTTTTCTGTAACAGATGCTACCATCGATGTAAGGGATGAGAGTGTATCATAGTTTATACGGGATTATGGAAAGAGTTTTGGCTGTTCTACTAAAGAGGATATTAAGCAGCCGCAAGAAAAACTGCAGGAAATAGGGGAATTGGTGAAAGAATAGTTGAGAAATTTAGAGGCTGTCACAATTTTTGTGGCAGCTATTTTTGTGAAACATTATAGAAATTAGAAATTTTTTGAATAAAAAATATGCAACGTTAATTGTACGTGTCATAGGATATAGTGCATATTTTGTAGAATTGAGTAAGGATTTACAGCAGACAATCTTGGATTGAACAGTACATGAAATTTGAAGCAGAAATAAAAGGATTTGCATAAAATTACAAAGAAATAGGCAAGCAGATAACAGGGTATTTTGGTAGAGTATAATCGGTGCAGGAAAAAATATTTTTTCGTATAAAATTTTATAGTATGGAGGTTTTTAAATTATTTTAACAGATGAATTATGCGATAAGTTGTGTGCTGCTGCAAGGGAAAAGAGCAAAGAAGTTGGTATTGATATAAGTTTTGCAATAAGTGATGAAAATGGTCTGCCGAGAGTGTATCGCAGATATGGGGAGGGATTAGTGTTAAGTATTACCTTTGTAGTTGGTAAGACTTATACAGCTACCGTTACGCAATGCAAGACAAAGGACATTGTTGCTTGTACAGCGGAGGGAGTCTCTTTTATGTCAATCCAGACAACTGACTCAAGAATTACTCTTGTGGCTGGAGAGGATCCGTTGTTTGTAAATGGAAAAATTGCAGGAGGAATTGGAGTAGGTGGAGGAACCGAAGAACAGGATTATGAGATTGCAGAATATATTATATCTGTATTTAATGAACTTACCCACTAAAATCATAGGCACACTATGGATAATAGCAGTAAATTTTGTGTTTGAAACAAATTTTGTCCTGAAAGCCGTATATACAAAGCAAAAAGAAATTGTAAATGTAAGAGAAGAAAAATCATGGGGTGTTCTAATGCATCTTATTATCAATAAAGAAACTTACAATTTTTTTACTGTCAAGTATAAACAAATAAATTTTGAATCAATTTTTTAAAGGAATAGAAGTTGAGAGTTATTATCATAATATTGTTAATGGCTATTTTTATAGTTATCAGCAATTGTTTCACATATATATATATTTATAATGGCGCAAGCAGAAATAAAAAATTATTTGTTTTATTTTGAAGGAAAATAGTGATATTAATAGAAAACTTCTAATATTTACAGAAACAAAGTTAATTAAAAAAAATAAATACGTAAAACTCAATTTCTAATTTAAATTTTTAATAATAATTTACTCAAACTTCGCACATAAATTTTAGCTATGCACCTTGAAAATTCAATACCTGGCAGTTATTCAGTTGTCAATGTTCAGACCTTAAGTGGCTTGAAGCTGCGTTTTCAACAATACTGGTAGTGCGTTCATAAATGCATCCA